>JAUVQR010000260.1 GCA_030598065.1 Planctomycetota bacterium
ACAGACGTTACCGAGGCGGCAAAGGGAAGAGGAGACGGTGGGAACTATGTCTATTCGGTGACGGAGATTATGTCCTTTCTCCTGTGCCCGAGGCTATATTACCTCAGGTATAAACTGGGTCTGCCTGCCCTGCATGCCGCAGCGGGCGGAGAGAGTTCCTTTGAGGTAAGAGAGGATGACGAGCCCGGGAAGGACGTCCTGGGCAGCATAGCCCACATGGTTCTGGAGCGATACCACCCCGGCTCCGGCGAATCGCAGTTGCGGCAGTCTGTTTTATATGCCTTCAGCCAGGCATTGATTGCCGAACCTGCCCGGGAGCAGATAGACCGTGTTACAAACTGGGTGACAGATTTCTACGCCGGCAGGATAGGCCGCATGGTACAGGACTCAAAGAGAGTGGAGAGGGAGCTGTCTTTTGTGTTTAACTATGGAGGCGGCCCGGGAGGAAACCCGGGAGGAAACCCGATAAGGGGCACAATTGACCTCCTGTTCTCCCCTGACGGCTCAGAATGGCGTCTGGTTGATTATAAGACCTCTTCCGCCGTACCGAAGGAGGTGGTGGGGTATCAGTTCCAGCTACGGCTGTACAGCCTTGCGGTGGAGGCCATTTACGGGCAGAGACCTGGCGAAGCCACGTTGTCGTTTATCGCCTCCGATGAAACCGTGCCTGTAGACACGTCGGACGGCGCTATGCAAAACCTCCGGGATAAGCTGGATTCCTTCTTCAGGGGGCAGGACGCCGATACGTTTCCGGAAAGAAAGGGCCAGCACTGCGATTGGTGTGAGTACAGCGGGTACTGTAATGAGCGGTAATGAACGGTGAACTGCTGAGACCGTTCACATAAGGCCATTCTTTTCCGCTCAAGCTTATCATTGAAATATCCGGCAAATTTGTATACCTTGTTTCTTAGCTTACGTCTAAACACGTCTAAACGTCAAACATACCGTCAAGATTACGAAGAATTGAGAATTTTTCCAAAGCGAGCTTTTGCCAACTTCCTGGCCGATTCGGGCATTCTCAGTGTGGTGTCTTTCATCAGAGGGCACCACAGAGACTCCCTGAGGGTGTTGTGTTATCATGAAATAAACCAGGAAGACGTCGACGCGTTTGAGGCCCAGCTCCTTTATTATAAGAGCAATTACCGTTTGATTACGCTTGAACAACTCCTGGACATCCTGGTAAACGGGAAGAAGGATTACGGAAGGTGCCTGGCCGTCACGTTTGACGACGGCCATAAGGTGAACATGAGTACCGCCGTCCCCTTGCTCAAGAAGCACGCCATCCCCGCCTGCTTCTTTTTAAACACGAAGCCACTTTCCGCCTCAGACCGGGAACACCGGGACTTTAGCGTCAAGGCCCACCAGAGGGAACATGAATTTGTGGACGCGGATGAGATTAGGGCGTTGCGTGATTCCGGCTTCGAGATCGGGTCTCACACCCACAGCCACCCGGCGATGCCCGGTATAGGTATAGAAGAGGCTGAGGAGGAATTGAGACGTTCCAAAGAAATACTGGAAGGTATTATCGGGGATAAGGTCAAATTCTTTGCCTTTCCCTACGGGGGGAAGAGTTCCATCTCGCGTAGTGTGTTGAAGGTTGTCGGGAAATACTACGATGCGGCTTTTTCTACGTTCAGGGGGTTTAACACGGCGGATTCAGACCTGTATTGCCTTTATCGTGACGTGATGCAGCCGTTATGGCCGTTGTCTACCGTCAGGTATTACATCGAAGGGGGGAAGGACGGTCGCACAAAGAAGAAGATGGCGTCAATGCGCGACTGAATGGACTCTCGGCGGGACTGTGACGAAGTTCTGCAGTATGTTTTGCTCAGTTATTGCTTGAGGGCACAAGTTTCTCTAAGCCGTTTTCGCAGCGGATCGGGATCTTCCGGCGTCTTGAATATGCAAAATTCGGTTTTTCGGCCTTCGTAGGGTGAGGCTTGTGGTAGAGGTGAAAGACTATGGCCTGTGTCAAAATGGATTTTGGCTTCAGGCCATGTTTTTTTAATCTCTCCCTGAGGTCGCTGTCCTCTTGCCCCCAACCCTTGTAGTTTTCGTCGAACCCGTTTACCTCGTACAGTGCCTTCTTTGATACGGAGAAGTTCAGGCCAAGAAATTTCGGCCTTCTTTTTTTCCCAACCAGCATGTAAAAAATGTTCTTGCGCTGCTTCCACTTGAGGCCGTCCATGACGTCCTGGGTCAGGGATTCTTCGTATACGCCCTCGGAAACCGCCTCTGAAGTCAATGCTTCGCTGTAGCCTTTCGTCAGTCGTACGTGGCCGCCACCGAGGATATAGCTCTCACCGGAATTTGAGACGTGGGTCCGGATAAAATCAGCCTTGGGAATGCAGTCACCGTCCGAAAAGACGAGATAATCGTGCTGGCTCGCCTTTACACCTTCATTACGTAGCTTGGCCAGCCTGAAGCCCCTGTTTTCCTGCCACAGGTGTTTTATGGTAAAGGGAGCAATGGCCTTGTACTTTTCAATGACTGCGGCGGTATCGTCGGTGGAGCCGTCGTCTACGACAACGACCTCGAAATCCTCGCAGGTCTGCCTGATATACCCCAGCAGGCTCAGCTCCAGG
>JAUVQR010000270.1 GCA_030598065.1 Planctomycetota bacterium
CTTTTTTCTGAGAAGGCTGCAGGTCGTAGCAACCTCTCTCTATCGCCTTAAAAATGGCCGTTTTGATTGCGTCGTAATCGGCACGAACCTCTACCGGGCGGTTCATGTATCTGGACTCGACACCTTTGAGAGCCCCCGTGTAATATCCAATCTTGAACTCCGGGAACTTTAACCCGTGGGCCGTCGAAATCACCACCACCTTTTCGTGCGTCTTTATGACGCCCTTTTTTACAAGCTTCATCAAGACCGCAAGCGCCACGCCGGTGTGCGGGCAGTTAAATAGCCCGCTTCGGTCGGCTCGTGCGGCGGCGTCGGCAAGTTCGTTTTCCGTCGCCTGCTCAACGACGCCGTTAAAGGCCTTCAGGGTCTTTATGGCCCGGTGTATACTGACGGGGTCCCCTATTTGAATGGCGTTGGCCAGCGTCTTTTGCGCCTGAATTGGCCTGTAGTCCTCAAAATTCTTCAAGTAGCTAAGATAAAGAGGGTTTGCCCTTTCTGCCTGCCCGCATACCAGCCTTGGTAGTCTGTCTATAATGCCCAGGTCTTTCATTATAAGGAATCCGGAACCGAGCGCTGTCACGTTTCCCAGGTTTCCTCCGGGCACGACTATGACGTCAGGCACCTCCCAGTCAAACTGTTGGGTTATTTCTATACTTACTGTCTTTTGCCCCTCTATGCGCAGGGAGTTCATCGAGTTGGCAAGATATATGTTTTCTCTTGAGCACACCTCTCGTACAAGCTTCATACAGCCGTCAAAGTCGGTATCTATTGAGAGTGTCAGGGCGTTGTTGGCCAGTGGTTGAACCAGTTGTGAGGTGGACACCTTGTCCTTTGGCAGAAAGACTATTGCCGGTATGCCAGCCGCCGCGCAGTAGGCGGCGAGCGCGGCGGAGGTGTCGCCCGTTGAAGCGCAGGCCACGCCAAGTATCCCCCTGCCTTCGGATATCATCTGCTTGACCATGGACACCAACACGGTCATACCGAGGTCCTTGAAGGACCCGGTATGGGCGTTTCCACACTGCTTTATCCAGAGGTCTCTTAGCTTTAGTTCCTCGCCAAAACGTTTGGCCCAAAATAGATTACTGCCCCCTTCATACAGAGAGACGATGTTTTCGTTCCTTATATTTGGACATACCAGTTCCTTCTTACCCCACACGCCGCTACCGTAAGGCCACTCTGTTCTCATGTAGCGTCGGCCGAAGAGTTCCTTCCAGTAGTCCGGGGTTTTTTGCCTTAGTTTATCCATGTCATGCCTGACTTCCAGAAGCCCGTTGCACTTCTCGCACTGATAGACTATCTGGTCTAATTCATACCTTTCGTCGCATCCGCGTGCGCACTGGAACCAGGCATTATAGTTAGCGGTCATAGGGGGAAAACACCCTCCTTCCGGGTGAGAAATATACGCCGGGAATTATAGGGCCAACGCAATCGGCTTTCAAGGAGATAAAAAAATGAGACAAAATTAATAAATTTTTTTCTCCTTTACCTTGACAGCTATTGTTTGAACGCTATAATTTTTTTAGTTTTGCCTTGTTAACCGGGGTGAGTGGATGTTTGGTCGTTTGCCATAACTGCCTTTTATGGGTGATGATCAAAATACTAAGGTAAAAAAAATGCTGCCGAAGATCAACGGAATAGCATGGCACGAGAAGTTGGAGCGTCTGGAGCTCATCAAGGAACGGTACAAAAAACTGGTCCTGGAGCCGAGAAGAGAGATTGAATTTGAACTGGCAAAGGACCTCGATGAAGAAACTCCGGGCGACGTTCGCTTTTCCAACCTTGCGCAGGTCTGACAGATAACTGATATAGCTTCTTGCGGCCCCACCATAATAGAAGTGGTGTGTCCTTACCATGCAGTACCCCATTCTAATGACAGGAACACTTCCTGATATCCAGAAGGTAGTTACCACCATAAAACGAGTAAACCGTTCGTTCAAAGAGCCTGCGGTAACCATCGTTGCGAAGGACCGAAACCCTTTCAGGGTTCTTATCTCCTGCCTGTTAAGCCTGCGGACCAGGGACGAAGTTACGTCTGTTGCCGGCAAGAGGCTGTTTCAGCTGGCGGACACCCCGGATACTATGCTAAGGCTCGGCGTCTCTGACATAGAGAGGGCAATATATCCCGTCGGCTTCTATAGGACCAAGTCCGCCAGAATAAAGGACATATGCAGGATGTTGATTGAAGAGTACGGCAAGAAGGTCCCTGACGACATAGACACCCTCCTGAAGTTGCCTGGTGTGGGCCGGAAGACGGCCAATCTGGTCGTAACGCTTGGCTATGGCAAGCCGGGTATATGCGTGGATACCCACGTGCACAGAATCACCAATCGCTGGGGCTACGTAAAGACCAAGACCCCTATTGAAACCGAATTTGCACTGCGAAAAAAACTCCCCGGAAAATTCTGGCTTGTCATAAATGACCTCCTGGTCACCTACGGACAGAACGTGTGCACCCCTATCGGGCCTAAGTGCAGCGCCTGCAAGGTCTACTGGTACTGCAAAAGAATAGGCGTTAAAAAGCATCGTTAGC
>JAUVQR010000264.1 GCA_030598065.1 Planctomycetota bacterium
AGGCCACCTGCCTGCTGACCGGTGCGCCCGCCGGAGTAGACGACGAGCAGTTGAAAGAACTTGGGCTTAGACGCCTATAGACAGAAACGTTGTAGCGGTCGAGCCTTGGCCTCGAGGGCCTCAGCCCGAAGGCTTGCTCGACCTTTTGTAGGGGCGACCCGGCGGGTCGCCCCTACATGATTTGCTTCGCAGAGTAAACTCTGCCCCTACAGTACACATTCGCAGAGCAAGCTCTGCCACTACAATGAGGGTTTATCTATTGGCATGACGAAACCTCTCCTTAGCGTCAAGGACCTCAGGATGTATTTCTTCGTCCACCCTGAGATAATCAGGGCAATAGACGGCATCGGCTTCGACATACACCGGGGCAGGACGCTGGCCATCGTCGGGGAGAGCGGCTGCGGCAAGAGCGCCACGGGTCTCTCGCTGCTAAGGCTGATACAAAGCCCGCCGGGGAGGGTTGTGGGCGGTAAGATAACGTTTAAGCGGCACGACCTCCTGTCCCTCTCGGAAAGGGCCATGCGCCGGATACGGGGCAGTGAGATATCCATGATATTCCAGGAGCCGATGAGCTCGCTCAACCCGCTGATAACAATCGGCCAGCAGGTGATGGAGACGCTCCTGCTGCACACATCCGTACGCAAGAAGGAGGCCCGCAATGAGGTCATCGAGGCCTTCGCCAGGGTGGGCCTGCCGGACCCTGAGCAGAAATTCCATAACTACCCCCACCACCTCTCCGGCGGCATGCGGCAGAGGGTGATGATTGCCATGGCGCTTGCCTGCAACCCGTCGCTGCTGATAGCCGACGAGCCCACCACCGCGCTGGACGTCACCATCCAGGCGCAGATAATGGCCCTGCTCAACAGGCTACAGCGCGAGACGGGTATGGCCATACTGCTTATCACGCACGACCTCGGCATAGTGGCGGAGACGGCGGATGACGTGGCGGTGATGTACGCTGGAAGGGTTTTGGAACATGCGGACACGCGCGCCATATTCAAGAAGAAATTACATCCGTACACACAGGGGTTATTCAAGTCCCTGCCCCAGCTCTCTTCAAAGGGCAAGAAACTGTACAGCATAGCTGGCGTCGTGCCCGACCTGGCCATGCTGCCCGGCGGCTGCAGGTTCTGGCCCAGGTGCCCTGAAGTCCGGGACAAATGCAAAAAAACGGAACCTGAGTTAAAGCACATAAACGGCGACAACAATCACAAGGTGGCCTGCTGGCTATATGAGTAAGATTTCTCCCAAAAACAAAAGACCGCGAAGACAACAGGCGTCACGCAAGACCGGAAACGACTCCCTTGTAAAGGTCAAAGGCCTCAGGAAATATTTTCCGGTCCACACGGAAAGGCTATTCGGCAGGACCACCAGATACCTGAAGGCCGTCGACGGCGTCACCTTTGAGCTGGACAGGGCCAGGACGCTTGGGCTGGTGGGTGAGAGCGGGTCGGGCAAGACCACCATCGGAAGGACGCTGCTCAGGCTTGAGGAGCCTACCGGCGGTAGCTTCATCTTCAACGGGGATTCGGTGTTCGACCTCAAGAAGGAAGAGCTGCGGCGGCGGCGGCGCAGCATGCAGATAATCTTTCAGGACCCTTACAGTTCGCTCAATCCCCGGCAGGCGGTGGGCAGCATAATAAGCGAGGCCATGAGGATACACGGCATCGGCAGCCGGGGCGAGAGGAGGGACAGGACCGAATGGATACTGAACAAGGTCGGGCTGCTCCCCACCGACGTAAACCGCTACCCACACGAGTTCAGCGGCGGCGGCAAGCAGAGGATTGCCATAGCGCGGGCCGTAATCCTTAGACCCGACTTCATCGTCTGCGACGAGCCGGTCTCCGCGCTGGACGTATCCATCCAGGCGCAGATAATAAACCTGCTGGAGGAACTGCAGGAGGAATTCCAACTCTCGTACTTGTTCATCTCACACGACCTTCACGTGGTGAGACACATAAGCGATGAGGTGGCGGTCATGTACCTGGGCAAGATAGTAGAGAGGGCCGGCACGGCCGAGTTGTTCAAGAGTCCGCTGCACCCCTATACCAGGTCGTTACTCGCCGCCGTCCCGAAGACCCGGCCGGGCGGCAAGAAGAAGCGGGCGGTCCTTGGGGGTGACGTCCCCTCGCCGCTCAACCCGCCCAGGGGCTGCGCCTTCCACACGCGGTGTCCGGACAAGATTCGAGACTGCACCGCCAGACCGCCAAGACTCAGGGAGGTGTCAGAAGGCCACTGGGTGAGCTGTATCCGGGTATGACGAAAAAGATGGCGGACATGGCGTCATGTTTCAAAATCCCGAAGGGTTCAGCCTGATTATAATAATGTCTTTGGATTGGTAATATTACCCTGTAAAATTTGTAGGTAGGGGTACATCTAAGTAGGCAAAACAAAAGAAGGGGGCTTCTTTGAGATACACAAGGAAGGTACTATCAGCCGCAGCGGTTCTCATTTCGATTGGATTCATCTCTGTGGCGCCTGTCACACAGCCGCATTCAGCATACGGGTATGATGAAGCAGACCTGCAAAAACTTACCCAGTCGAAGGAAT
>JAUVQR010000302.1 GCA_030598065.1 Planctomycetota bacterium
GGCACGACAGGCTTTCACGGGCCATACAGAATATCGGCGGGATAGCGAACGTTACCTTTCTGCCCAAAGGCGGCGGCATAGATGACATAATCGCCTTCGATACCGGCCCCGGCAACATGATCATGGACCGCATCACACAGATAATAACACGGGGCAAACGCGACTATGACGACGGCGGCAAGCTGGCGCAAAAGGGAAGGATAAACGACACGTTAATGTCAAGATTAATGGGTCACCCGTATCTATCAAGACGTCCGCCCAAGAGTACCGGCAGAGAGGATTTCGGTATACACTTTACCGACGACTTATATAAAGGAGCGAGGTCGGCCTCATACGACGACTATTCCATACTGGCGACGGCGACCGCATTTACGGCGAGGTCTATTGTTGATGGCTACAAGGATTTCATAATGCCAGCGCACGAGATGTCGGAGGTAGTACTCTGTGGCGGTGGAAGCATGAATAATACGCTGGTGAGGTTTATTGAAAAACTTCTTGGAAACATTCCCGTTCGCATGATGGAGGACTTCGGCATACCATCACAGGCCAAGGAGCCTCTAAGCTTTGCCGTACTCGCCAACGAAACGATTTGTGGAAACCCGTCAAACGTCCCCGGCGCAACCGGCGCGAGCGAGAGAGTGGTGCTGGGAAAGGTCATTCCCGGAGAAAACTGGAGTAAGATTATGAATCATTAAACCACAGGCACTCTGTCATGTTCCGGCAGAATCAGACAGAAAAAGAAAAAGTAAATACGATAGGGTCCGGCGTCAGCCAAAACAGATTACAGATTCAGGAGAAGAAGACATATGGCCCCCCTAAGAAAAAGTCAGAGGAGTAACCGCTCCGGTACCGCAACACGTGGCGCCGACAGGTCACACCTTCTAACGGAGAGGCGAAACCACAGGACAAAGGACATAGACACCAAGGATATTTTGGAGATAGTGGACATAATCAACAAGGAAGACACAAAGGTGTCCGCGGCGGTCCGGAAGGAGCGCAAGAACATTGCCCGCGCCGTGAAGCTGATAGTGAAGTCGTTCAAGAACGGCGGGCGTCTGTTCTACGTCGGCGCCGGCACAAGCGGCCGGCTTGGCATACTCGACGCCTCCGAGATGCCTCCCACCTTTGGCACGCAACCGGGTCTGGTACAGGGTATCATCGCGGGCGGCCGTAAGGCTGTATTCCGCTCGGTGGAGGGCGTCGAGGACAGCCGTTCAGACGCGGCGGAGGCCATACGAAGGGCAGGGGTGAGAAACAGAGACACCGTCGTCGGGATAGCCGCCGGGGGCACGACCCCGTTTGTACAATCCGCCGTGAAGACGGCAGGGAAGATAGGCGCCGGAACCGTTTTCCTGACCTGTAACCCGGAGACCAGACCGGAGACCACCGTTGACGTCATCATAAGGCCGGTCACCGGACCGGAGGTTATTACAGGCTCCACTCGCATGAAGGCGGGCACTGCGACGAAACTGGTGCTAAACACGCTGACTACCGCCGCAATGATAAGGACAGGCCGCGTATACGGGAATCTTATGGTTGACCTGCGTGCCACCAACAATAAACTCATAGACCGCAGCGAACGAATAATTATGGAGCTCACCGGCCTCTCAAGACGCGCGGCAAAGGGACTGCTTGAAAAGGCCCACGGTGAGACGAAGACCGCAATAGTAATGCACCTGCTTGAGACGTCCTACACCGACACGCGGAAGAGGCTATCTCTCTACGGCGGCTCCCTGAGGGGCACGCTGGAGAGTTATTCTTGACAAAAACGTAAGTTCGCCATATTATTAAGTATGTGAAAAAAGAGAGGCCTGCACTCGTTCGGTGCTGCCTTTGTTTTGCACTGACGGGCCGGTCTTTTTATAGAACGTCAACGTCTTATGCCGAATAAACCAAGAAAAGCAATGTCTTCCTTACTGAAGAATCTTCCCAAACGTCTCTGCGTAGCACTGTTTCTGGCGGCCGCCCTGTCGCTTGTGATGATTGCCAGTCCTTGCAGCGCGTTTTTCATCGACTGGTACGGCGACGACAGCGGGGTTAAATACAGGCTATCGGGCGCCGTATGTGCTTACGTGGAAAGATTCTA
>JAUVQR010000348.1 GCA_030598065.1 Planctomycetota bacterium
ATGACCACCTTTGTATTCTGCGCCTTGACCCTGAGTGCTGTCGGACGGGCGGCGGTAGAGATGGTCGAAGAGGTAAGGAGGCAGTTTGCCGAGATTGCGGGCATAATGGCGGGAACGACCAAGCCGGATTACGCGGCCTGCGTTGAAATAAGCACGCGCAGCGCCCAGAGAGAGATGATGCTGCCCGCGCTGCTGGCCATCACGATACCCCTGGCGACAGGCCTTATACTGGGTGTGGGCGGGGCCATGGGCCTGTTGATAGGCTCTCTTTCAACCGGGTTCCTGCTCGCCATATTTATGGCCAACGCCGGCGGCGCCTGGGACAACGCCAAGAAGTATATTGAGCGGGGCGCGCACGGCGGCAAGGGCTCGGAGGCACACAAGGCGGCAGTCTGTGGGGATACGGTAGGTGACCCGTTCAAAGACACCTCCGGACCGTCCCTGAATATCTTGTTGAAGCTGATGGCCATAGTCTCGGTAGTCTTCGCAGGCGTGGTGGTCAACTACTCCCCGAAGGTGGCCGCGCTGCTGCATCTCCAATAACGGCGGCGGAGTAGGTTTTTTGTCGGGTATTTACCGGACAGCTGCGTGTCGAGACGTTTCAATTCTCCGGCCAGTTCCTCAATGCCTGTAAAACAGGTCGTTTTTCGTCTTGTTTTCCAGGCCTGGATTTTGCTATGGTAAACTGTACTTACTATGGCAGCAAAGAACCGCGATATTCAAGGAGGAACGTCCAAAACGTTAGCCACCGAAGACCTGGCAATCCTTTGCGCTCAGATTGCCGACGAGAAAAAGGCGGAAGACACCGTCGTATTGGACCTGCAGGGTATAGCCTCCTTTACCGACTACTTTGTGGTATGCAGCGGTATCAATAAACGGCAGCTTCAGGCCATAGCGGATGAGATAGAAAAGCGGGCCGACGTCCTTAATATAAAGAGACTGAGCATAGAAGGGTACAACGACGCCAGATGGATACTGCTGGACTACGGCGGCGTGATAATCCATCTCTTTGACAAGGAAGCCAGGAGCTTCTACGACCTCGAACTACTATGGGGTGACGCCGCCGGGATAAAATGGCAAGGCAAGCAGTTAGAACTCCCCCAAAAATCTTCAGCAGGCTAGACAGGTCCACACGCTCGCCTTGTCTTCACCGGCAGGACCTCATTACGTGAGCCGGACGAAAAAATTAAACTACAACCTGCTGCTGAGACTCCATTATGCGGGCGTTGGTCTACAAAGATAAACTGAGATTTGAAAAGAACTACCCGATGCCGCGGGCAAGGGACGGCGAGGCACTGATAAAGGTGCTCAGGGCCGGTATCTGCACGACAGACCTGGAGATTACACGCGGCTACATGTCGTTCAGCGGCGTTCTGGGGCATGAGTTCACCGGTGTGGTGGAAGATGCGGGTGAGCGGGAATGGATAGGTAAACAGGTCGTCGGTGAGATAAATTGCCCCTGTCGCCGGTGCAGCTACTGCAAGAGGGGTCTTGGTAATCACTGCCCGCAGCGCACC
>JAUVQR010000311.1 GCA_030598065.1 Planctomycetota bacterium
CTCTTACCGCTACCGCGCAAGCCCTTTACTGAATTAGGCCGATGCCGTTTCCAGGGACTTTTCTTTGAGCGACTCTACCACTTCATCAATCAGGCCGTACTTGCACGCCTCGTCAGACGACATGTAAAAATCCCTGTCAACATCCGCTTCCACGCGCTCAAGCGGTTGGCCCGTGTGCTTGTGCAGTATGTTGTTAAGGCTCTTCTTGAGGCGCAGTATCTCTTCCGCCTGGATGCCGATATCGGTCGCGGTGCCCCTCATACCACCCCACGGCTGGTGCAGCATAATCCTGGTGTGAGGCAGCCCAAACCTCTTCCCCTTGGTGCCGGCGGCAAGCAAGATGGCGGCCATGCTGAACGCCTGGCCTATGCAATAGGTGGCTACGTCACATCGCACAAACTGCATGGTGTCGTATATGGCCAGCCCTGCGGTTATGGAGCCACCCGGGGAATTTATGTACAGGTTGATGTCCTGGCTCTTGTTCTCGTTCTGGAGGAAAAGCATCTGGGCAATGACAAGGTTAGAGACGGTGTCGTCAATGGGCGTTCCCACGAAGATTATACGGTCTTTCAGTAGCCTGGAAAAGATGTCGTAGTGCCTTTCGCCGTACCCGGTCTTTTCTATCACGTACGGCACGTAAAGCTGCGACCTGAAACCGTCTTCTTTAAAATCTTTAGGGCTCATTTAATACTCCTTTTAGCCTACCTCTTGTTTCTCTTCCGTATCTTCTGTCTCTTGTTTCTCTTTCTCACCTTTTTTACTCTCAGTTTCCTGTGTTTCTTTTTTCTTTTCGTTTTCTATCTGGGCCTCTTTCTGTATGAAGTCCAGGACCTTGGCCTCTTTCATCTGCTGTCTTATGCCGGGCAGAGACTCATGCTTTTCCAGCTCGCGGCGCATCTTGGCCGACGTCATCTGGTAAGCGGCCGCGATTTCCTGAATCTTTTTTTCAACCTCCTGCTCGGTAACGTATACCTTTTCTTTCTCGGCGATGTCGTCCATGACGAGAGACAGTTTTATGTCTCTCTTGACCGAATCCTGGGAGGCTCGCTTCAGTTTCTCGGCCTCTTCCTCCAGGTGCTCCATCGGCACCCCCCTCTGCAGCTGTTCCATCTTGTACCTGTAGACCTTCTCGTTCGCCTGCACCTCAACCAGGTCCGCCGGCAGCTCAAAGTCCACCATGTCCACCAGCTTCTGGCATATCTGGGCCCGGATGTCTTGTTCCACCCATTTGCCTTTATCTTTTCCAAGGCTCTTTTGCACGTTTTTTCTCAGTTCTTCCAGCGACGACACGCCGAATTGTTTCGCCAGTTCGTCATTTATCTCCGGGGCCTTGGGCCGTTTAATCTCTCTAATGATTACCTCTATCGTAGCCTCCTTACCCCTGTATTCGGCCAGGCGGAATTTCGTGCCGAGGTTGACCGCCACCTTACGCTTCTCCTCGACCTTCGCCCCCTTAAGCGCCACCAACAATTCCGGAGCGGGGATGTCGGCCACCATGCCGCCCGAGACCCACACCGCTATTTCCTCATCCAGGTGTACTTCTTCATTATCTACCTTCACCTTGTAATCGCAAATAACCTGGTCCCCTCCCTGTACTTCGCCATTTTCCTCCGTCGCGAGCTGCATCCTGTTGAGGCTTATGTTACTCAGTGCGGACTCCACCTCTTCGGGCGTCACCTTGCCGGACCTTCTCAACAGCTTCATGCCCTTGTAATCCATGGCCTCAAACGTCGGCTTGACCTCCAGGGTGACGTCAAATTTCAGCGGGCCCTCATGTTCAAACATCACCTCTCCAAGTTCAGGAGAGCCAAGAGGCTCCAGGTTCTGCTGGTCAAGCGCCTTGTGATATGAATCAGAGATTAGGGACTTCTTGACCTCTTCCTCCAATTGCGGGCCGTAATGACGCTCGAGTACGTCTTTGGGGATCTTGCCTTTGCGAAAGCCGGGGATCTTGGCCGTGTTCCGTAGTTCCTTGAGGTGGCGCGCAAACTCCTCCTGTACAC
>JAUVQR010000081.1 GCA_030598065.1 Planctomycetota bacterium
ATAACCTTCAGTGACGGTTCGGTGGTAACTTTCTTTATTTAGCCTCTGCCTCCAGCGGTGGTTCTGAGGCCGTGTTTACAACTGTAGCAGGATAAAGACCCACATTTTATACCTACCGCTTCTGACCTCATATCATTTCCTCTACACTGTACGATTGGGCTGCATTATTAAGTAGGGGCAATTCATGTCACGCCTGATGCAGCCTCCTGAGGTGCCCCTAACGTGATTAGCTAAGGCGAAAATCTAGACCCTTCGCCAGCTTCTTCACCCCCTCCCTAGAGGGTAGGGGGTAGGTATGGTGGTGAGGCAGGAATGCTAAGGAAGCGGTTGTCTCATGGCGTGAGGTTGTCGTGCGGTTAAGGCAGAAGGCCGGGACTGGCAGGAAAAGAAAGAGGATAGGCCTTCCCCTAAAGACCACGATAGCTGAGGGCCGGTGCTATCTGTAGCCTTGTCAGGGGCTTGACCTATCCTCCAGGTCTGATACTCCAATAACTCATACGTAGCGGAGACATCAAACCAAGACCGGAAGCCTTGGATGCGTATAAAACGAACCGCCATTATACTTCAGATTGGATTAGGTCCCCATTGATGTTGTAATTCTAGCAATATCTATACCAGATATGACGACATTATCTAAAGAGTGTCGTGGTGGCCTGCATAACTGTCTATGGTGCACATGCTTATCTCGGTGAGTAAGCTATTGTGTACTGGTCTTGGCGGTTTCCGCCCGCCGTTGTTGTCGGTGGTTCGTTCAACGCATTTTGTAGCAGAAGGCTACAAATTTTGTTGCATTCGTGCTGCCGGTTAGTCTGGCCTGACGTCCGGTCATGCCTATTTACCGTCTCAAAACGGTCTTGGAAACCTGTGCAGGTAGAGGTATAATTTGAGTCAGGTATCTTCACCCCCTTGATTGTTTCCTTTCGAAAGGTAGGTTCATGGATATGATTCTGGAGACTTTGGAGGTCGGCCCGCTTGCGGTAAACTGTTACGTTCTAGGCTCCCGTGATGGCGAAGAGGGGGCGGTTATAGACCCCGGGGCCGATGCCGAGCAGATTATGCGTGTCATTGAGGACAGTGGGCTTTCGGGGAAGATACGCTACATCCTGGCCACTCATGGCCACTTTGACCACGTGGGGGCCGTCAAGAGGCTCAGGGACGAGACCTCTGCCCGGTTTCTGATGCACAAGGGTGACGTGGAACTGTTAGACATCTTGAAGGACCAGGCCGAGTACTTTGGCTGCCCTGATGTAGAAAAGCCGGCCGTTGACGGTGACGTTGCCGACGGTGACACGGTAAGCATTGACGGCACTGAGATAAAGGTGATACATACCCCCGGTCATTCCAAGGGCGGGGTATGTTACGTTGTGGGGGACAAGGTGTTTGTCGGCGACACCCTGTTCGCGGGCTCAATCGGGCGTACCGATTTCCCCGGGTGTTCCGCCGAAGAGCTGGTAAACTCGATACGTTCCGGGCTGCTTCCACTGGGGGACAACGTGTCTGTCTATCCGGGCCATGGCCCTTCCACCACCATAGGGGATGAGAGACGCTCCAACCCGTTTCTTGCTGGGAGTTATCTGTAAAACAAGCTGCGAATTCAATGCGTACCCTGGACACCTGCACCATAACGGAGACCGTAAGAAAGCTGTGTATTACGGCCAATCACGAGCTGGACGAAGACCTCGTTTCCGCCCTGGAAGCCGCCCTTGAGAGAGAGGAATCACCCCTGGGACGCGACATCTTGTCGCAGATACTGGAAAACGCCCGGATAGCGGGAGAGGGGGTTTTCCCCGCGTGTCAGGACACAGGCGCCACCGTCGTGTTTGCCGAGATAGGTCAGGAGCTGAGGATTGAGGGAGGTGATTTTAGCGAGTCCATTCAGGCCGGCGTGTCGCAAGGGTACAAGAGCGGCAGCCTAAGGGCCTCTGTGGTTAGAGACCCTCTGCAGCGGGTAAACACGGGTGACAACACACCGTGTATGATACATTCGGATATAGTGGCTGGCGACGGGCTCAAACTGACGGTGATGGCCAAGGGAGGGGGGTGTGAGAACCAGAGCCGCATAGCGATGCTTACGCCCGCGATGGGAAGGCAGGGGGTGATTGACTATATCGTAGACGTTGTAAGGGGTGGATCAGCAAGGGCCTGCCCGCCGAATATAATCGGCGTGGGTCTGGGCGGCACGTTTGATGTGTGCGCATTGCTGGCCAAGAAGTCGCTTCTAAGGCCGGTCGGGACCCCTAACGAAGACCCCGTTATATGGGGGCTGGAGCAGGAACTCATGGATAAGATCAATGACCTGGGTATAGGGCCGCAGGGACTTGGCGGCAGGGTTACCGCGCTGGCGGTACACGTTGAGAGCTACCCGTGCCATATCGCCAGCCAGCCGGTGGCGGTCAATATCGAGTGTCACTCCCACCGGGTAAAGAGTGCTATAATATAGAATTTGCGCGCGCCTGTGGTATTTGATTATCCCATGGGTGTAGGCGAGTAAGGTAGGGGCAATTCATGTCACGCCTGAGGCGCCCCTAGCGGGATTCGCCAAGGCGAAAATTACCCCTACTAGAGAACATGGGATTGCTTCGCTTTGCTCGCAATGACGCTACATAGTTTGTAGGGTGCGTTTTAACGCACCATGCAGTTTTTATCCGGTGCGTCGATACGCGCGCGCGAGAGGCATGAGATGGGAAAGATAGTAATAGACGCGGAGAGATGCAACGGATGTGAGATATGCATCCATGTCTGTCCCCACCGATTGATACGTCTGTCCGGCGGGATCAATTCAAAGGGCTACCACTATACCTGTTTTGAAGACCCGGAGCACCGTTGCCCGGGAGACGCGTTATGCGCCGAGATGTGCCCGCAGGTGGCCATAAAGGTGTACAGGTAAACTCGCGCAGATTGACCCTTTGCGCACCTACGGCGGTTTTCAAACAGAGGCATGGTCTCTTGCGTACTCGACACCTTTTCTCAGCGCCGCCTCATCCGCCTTGATCAGATCGAGATGTTTTTCGCTGACCACCTCTTTCAGGCACCTGACAGCGCTCTCGATACCGATTACCCGCGTAATCCCGATAAAAGCGCCCATCATTACCATGTTGGCCGCCCTGCCGCTACCCATCTCCTCAGCCAACGTGTTGGCGGGTATAAAGACCTTTTTCGTGTCCTGCCTTCCGCATCCCGCTCTGTCTGCGTCTATTAGGTCTGAATCGTACAGTATGAGGCCACCGGCCTTCACCCTTTCCTCAAAGCCGGCCGCGGACGGGGCGTTCATCAATATGGCGGATTGCGGGTTGCGTATGATGGGCGAGCCGATGGGCCTGGATGACACCACCACCGTGCAGTTGGCGGTGCCTCCCCTCATAATTGGTCCATAAGAGGGCAGAAAGGTGACGTGCCTGCCCTCCGCAATGGCGGCGTGGGCCAACAGCCTGCCTGTTATCAGTATGCCCTGGCCGCCGAAGCCTGAGATTATCAGGTCATGATACATAGTACATGGCTCTATATCGCCCCTTTGCCGTCAACCGATTTGAGGACACCGAGAGGGTAGTACGGTATCAACTCCTTCTCAATCCTGGCAAGGGCCTCTACCGGGCTGAGGCCGACTCCAACCGGACATGCGGCCAGTATCTCGACAAACGACATGCCCCGCCCCTCAAGCTGCATCCTGAACGCCTCTACCACCGCCTTCCTCGTTTTCTTTACGTTGGACGGCTTGTCTACCGCCACGCGGGTCACGTAGGACGGGCCTTCCAGCGAGGCAATCCACTCCGCCATCCTCAGCGGATAGCCGTCCGAGGCCTCTTTGCCGAATGGCGTAGTAGTCGTGCGCTGGCCCAGCATCGAGGTGGGGGCCATCTGCCCCCCTGTCATCCCGTACACGGTGTTGTTTACGTACACCACAGAGAAACTCTCCCCACGGTTGGCTGCCGACAGTATCTCCGCCAGGCCGATGGATGCGATATCGCCGTCGCCCTGGTACGTGAAGACAAAAAGGTCCGGCCTTGCCCGCTTTATGCCGGTGGCTACCGCCGGAGGACGGCCGTGGGGCGCCTCTGTCATGTCTATGTCCAGGTAATCATAGAGAAACACCGCACAACCCACCGGCGCCACACATACCGTCTTCTCCCTGATGTCGAGGATGTCTATGGCCTCAGCCACTATCCTCTGTATAACGCCGTGAGAACATCCCGGGCAGTAGTGCATAACCCGGTCCTTCATGCTCTTCGGCCTGTCGAATACCAGTTTCATGTCTTATCCTTGTATTGCCTTACTATCTCTTCAAGGTCCTCTTCAGGTGTTGGGACACTGCCTCCCATCCTGCCGTAGAAATGCACGGCGGCCTTGCCGGCGACCGCTATCTCCACGTCTTCCACCATCTGCCCCGAATTCAGTTCAAGGACCAGGAATTTCTTGACCCGCCCGGCCAGTCTGCGCAGGGCGACGGTGGGGAACGGGAACAGTGTAACCGGCCTTAGTAGTCCCACCTTGTATCCCTTTTCCCTGGCAGCATCCACGGCGCTGCCGGCGATACGGGCGCTGGTGCCGAAGGCCACCACCACCAGCTCAGCATCCTCCAGACCCTTCGTCTCGTACCTAACTTCCTTCTCCCTGATAGTTGCATATTTTTCCTGCAGATGTCTGTTGTGTTGCTCAAGCTCTTCCACACTCAGGCGGAGTGACTTTATTACGCGGGGCTCCCTGCCCTTTGCCCCTGTCAGGACCCAGGGCATTTCAGTGTCTACCGGCTCCCTCTGGGGCATAAACACGACAGGTTCCATCATCTGAGCCACTACGGCACTGCACAGTATCATGACGGGGTTCCGGTATTTCTCTGACAGGTCGAAGGCGAGGTAGCATAAATCCGCCGCCTCCTGGACCGAATATGGAGCGAGCACAATGTTACGGTAATCTCCATGGCCGCCTCCCTTTACGGCCTGAAAATAGTCTGACTCTGACGGCGCGATGTTGCCCAGGCCGGGACCTCCGCGGCTGACGTTTACAATGACGCCTGGCAGTTCGCAGCCGGCCATGTACGAGATGCCCTCCTGTTTCAGGCTGATACCCGGGCTGGAGGAGGATGTCATTGCCCTTGCGCCGGTGACGGACGCGCCGAAGACCATGTTTATCGCGGCAATCTCGCTCTCGGCCTGAAGGAACACGCCTCCCCTCTTCGGGAGTTCCCTGGCGAGATACTCAGCCAGCTCAGTCTGGGGCGTGATGGGGTAGCCGAAATAAAAGCGGCAACCAGCGCGTATAGCCGCCTCGGCCATGGCCTCAGACCCCCGCATTAGAAGTTTTTTGTCCATATATCTCTCTCCGGACGAGACGTCACGTTATGCGGTCAACCGTCAACATGCATTTTAACACGTCACATCCAATCCGGGTAATCAAATGATTGAATACGGATGTGTGTTCCATTGCGTGTTTCATGATGCACGTCTCTCAGGGGCAAGGTGTCTTGCGCATACAGGGGATGGGACGGGAGGGCGAAAAGACGGGAAAGGACGGGAAAAAACACTGTCAGACGATTCGGTCGTATGCAATTGACCTTAGACCATATACCATATATCATAGAAAAGCGGCCGCGCGCTGGAGTATCGGCGGATTGCCGTTTGCAACCTGACTCAGCGATTCAGGCCTTGGCCCGGTGGTTCTTTCGGTGTGACGGATAATGCTTCTTATAGAACACGGGTCTGGCCTTTTTTATGTACCTCATCAAGTCTTCCGGCGCATAGAAGGACACCTTGTGCGAGTCGTCAAGCTCCTTCTCGTGACAGTCCTCCCTGTCGAAGTCTTTGCAAAGGGGTGGGCGTTCTTCATATATCGTGCACGAGCCGTTCTGGTCCAGCTTATCGCACCTGGATTCATACAATATATTCCAGCTGTGATCGAAGTCAATGTATACGCTGACGCCCTTGTGGTAAAGATAGAACTTGACGTCTTCAAGTTCCGTCTTTGTAGTGGGTTTGTCTATCTCCACCGACACGTATTTGCAGCAGGCGTCACAGTCTGCGCATAGATTGTCATCTGCCGCTTGCGTCAATACCTTCTTTTTGTTGGGTCTTTTTGCCAATGGGAATTAGCCCTCTTAATTATAATGAGATTTGGAGCATACTGAGAACTCTACCTCTCCCGTCCTCCGCCCACCCGCTTGCCCGCATCAACGCGACCTTATACCCGCCAAGGCCGTTGGAGTTATGACGTCCCGTGGCTTCACTGTGTCCGCGACGGGTTGGTTTTGCGTGAGCGTCGTGGTGTCTGCCGTTGGTTCGTGTTCGGTTACCAAATAAAAAGCCCGGGACTTAGTTCGCAAGCCCAGGGCTTATAGTATGGGGTGAGCGAGGGGATTTGAACCCCCGACTCCCAGAGCCACAGTCTTAAACTCCAGTGCTTAAGTCCTTATGAACCAGTGTGTTCCAACTTGATTACCTTTTTAGTGCCCACACGGAGCCCATAAGGCACGGTCATTATAGCATCCCTCTCGTCCTCAGGCAATACTTCTGCATATATGTTCATAGTAATGGCTATGCTCCTGTACCATTTCTAAGACAATTAATTTTTATCACCTGAATACTAAGAATTCAAGTCCTCATTTGCATCGTTGCGCCTGTTTTAGCTTGGCCTGCGATAGGTAATAAACCGTTCAATAACTAAGCATCTCTATTATCC
>JAUVQR010000330.1 GCA_030598065.1 Planctomycetota bacterium
TAGGCATAGTGACCCAGAGGGATACAAGTTTTGAGGAAGACACCGCCAGGAAACTCAGCGAGGTGATGACCACCGAGCTGGTGACCGCGCCCGTGGGTATAACGCTGCAGGAGGGGAACAGGATACTCAAGGAATGCAAGAAAGGCAAGCTGCCGTTGGTCGATAAATCTGGCAGGCTGGTGTCATTGATGAGCAGGACGGACCTGCTTAAGAACGAGGACTACCCCAACGCCTCCAAAAACAAGGACAAGCAACTCATCGTTGGTGCCGCGATATCCACGAAGGAGGAGGACAAAGAGCGTCTCGACGCGTTAGCGGATGCGGGCGTGGACGTGGTAGTTATCGACGCCTCCCAGGGCGACTCCGTCTTTCAGATAAACATGATTAAACATGTGAAGAAGAAGTACGGTCACATCGAGGTAGTCGGCGGCAACGTGGTAATGGCCCGGCAGTGCAAATCGTTAATAGACGCCGGCGCGGACGCTCTCAGGGTAGGGATGGGCGCCGGTTCGATATGCATAACCCAGGAGGCGCTGGCGGTGGGCAGGGCCCAGGGCTCTGCCGTGTTCCACTGCGCCAAGGCAGCCAGGGAATACGACGATATACCGGTTATAGCCGATGGAGGCATATCAAATCTTGGCCATCTGACAAAGGCGTTGTCTGTCGGGGCGAGTGCGGTGATGTTGGGCGGCATGCTTGCCGGCACGACAGAGACGCCCGGCGAGTATTTCTACGAGGGCGGGGTCAGGTTGAAGAAATATCGCGGCATGGCGTCTTTTGAGGCTATGGAGGTGGGTGGCGCGAAGCGATACTTTTCTGACGAGGATAAGGTCAAGGTGGCCCAGGGCGTGACAGGTGCGGTAGTTGACAGGGGCTCCGTCGTGGACCTGGTCGGGTATCTGGAACAGAGCCTTAAGCACTCCCTACAGGACCTGGGCTGCAGGACTATAGGTGACCTGCACCGGTCCTTGTACAACGGCACACTGCGGTTTGAGGCGAGGAGTTCTTCCGCGCAGGCCGAGGGTGGCGTGCACGGGCTGCATTCTTACAAAGACCCCCATCTGGGCCTGTTCAAACCGGTGATAAACCGGAGGGAACTGTAAAGGAGTTTGTGTGAAATCATGGCACGGATCATGGCACGGATAATGGACTACGTAAGAAGGTCTCTATTTGTCGTTTGTTTTGTCGTTGCGGCCGGACTTGCTCCGCTGGACACGGGTGGGACCTCTGGTCGCGCCTATGGTTACTCCGAGGCGGACCTGGAGAGGGTAAAGAATACGAATGCGTGTCCCAAGTGTGATCTGAGCGGCGCGGACCTGTCCGGCGAGGACCTTGTCGTTGCCGATCTGCGGTCCGTTAACCTGAGCGGTGCCAGCCTGAAGGACGCCTGGATGAGTAACGCCTGGTTGACGGGCGCCAATCTTCGTGATGCCGACCTGAGTGACGCTAACCTGGAGGGGGCTGACCTTGGGGGCGCGGACCTTAGAGGCGCCAACCTGACAGGGACGATACTGACCGTTGTAAGCGTCGAGGGCGCTAACTTTACAGGGGCAAAGGGGCTTACCGCGGAACAGGTAAGTGAACTGAAAAAGGCCGGGGCGATAGTGGACGTTGGCGTCGTCGGTGGAGCCGGCGACACCAGCGGAGAAGACAGCTCGAACATTTCGGAAGCAATAACTACTATCCGAAAGCGGGGAGGTATTGAAGGACTCAGCATAACAAAAGGCGACAGGAAATCTGGAGAAGAGAATAAAGAACAACTCTTGA
>JAUVQR010000257.1 GCA_030598065.1 Planctomycetota bacterium
ACGTTATCAAGAGACGAGCCCGCGGCCTCCAGCACGGCACTGAGGTTCTCAAGCACGCGCCTGGTCTGCGCGCGTACGCCACCCTCAATGATATTACCGGTGGCAGGGTCTATGGGTATCTGACCGGAGGCAAAAACAAAGTCACCCGCGCGCACACCTTGGGAATACGGGCCGATGGCCTTGGGCGCGTTTTCCGCAGAGATAATCTCCTTAGAAGGCATATTCTCTCACTCCCTGACCGGCTTCAGGTTCAGCTACCAACCTCCGCCTCCTCGCTGACGGCTGCGCCTTCCATGCCGTTCTCCTTAAGGGTTCTCTCCAGCAGTTCTACCACGTGGATAGTCTCCACGGGCAAGTTCTTCAAGGCCGCCAGGTCCGACAGCTGAAGCACGCATCCGGGGCAGGAGGTCACCACCTTTTCCGCGCCGGACTTCTCTACGGCCCTAATCTTGTGCTCGCCTATCTTCATCGACAGGTCACGGTATATCAGACTAAAAATACCGCCCCCGCCGCAACAATCCTCAGGCGACTCCATCTCTTTGAACGTGGCGCATCGCTTTATCACGTTTCTCGGCTCCTTGACTATGTCCTGGCCCCAGCGCAGGTGGCAGGGGTCATGGTAGGTGACGGTGGCGTCCAGGGGTTCTGTCTCGTACTTCGTAAACTTTTCGAGAAACACGTTGATGTCATATATCTTGTCGTGCATCGGCCTCCACGATTCGCCCAGCATCTTGAGGTAGTCCCTCTTTATGGTCAGCGTGCATGTGCCGCACCCGGAGACGATGGCGTCCAGGTTCTCGGCCTCAAAGACCTCTCTGTTCCTCTCCGCCAGTTTCCTCGCGGCGGTCATGTCCCCCAGCGACTTGGCCGGGATGCCGCAGCACACCTGTTGGGACGGCACTACGACCTCAATGTCCAGCCTGTTGAGCACGTTTACAAGTGAGTCCGCGATGTTCGGGTAAACATAGTTGGTCATGCAGCCCACGAAGAACCCCACCCGCAACTTAGGCTTCTTTAACTTCTTGGTGTGTCTGTACTTGTTCAGCGCCGTCTCGGTCGCAAGCGACGGTACCCACCTCTTGCCCATAAAGAACAGCGGCAGGTGTCTCAGTGAACCGCGCCGCTCACCGGGTAGGAACTTTTGCCCAATGGACGCTATACGTAGCGCAAAGTCAAAGAGATTCCGCCTGGGCAGCAGATACCGCAATATAAACCGGGCTATAAGCGGCGTGCCCATGTTCTTTTCTATCCCTTCCAGCAGCGCGTCTATAATCTCGCTGAAGTCGACGTCTGAAGGGCAGATGGCCTGGCACCGCATGCATTTCTTGCAGGAATATATGTAGTCCTTCAGTTCGGGTGTGTAGAATATCTCACCCTGGAAGATGGCTTCGGCCAGGCTTATCCTGCCCCTAGCCACGCGCGTCTCGTCCCCGGTCTCCAGAAACACGGGGCAGACGGAGCGGCACTTGCCGCACCGGGCGCACTTCGCAATCTCTTTTTTTGCCTCTTCTATGCCCATAACAGGTCTCAAAACCAATTTTATTCCATAGTGCATACTTAAGCAAATGAATTTGAGTATGTTAGGCACCTGCTGCCGGCGCAGTTACTTTGCCGCCGGTGACGCACACAGTGTCTTTCCGGGGGCGTAGGTCTCCTGAACCGTTGCCGAAGAGTCCAGCGGGCTTGCGGCAGATAGCCGATATTGCCTTGATTTTGCGGGTATTATCTGATATTTTCAAAAATTCATTAATCATGGATTTTGCCAGTGAAAAACCTGCGATGAGCGCACCTAAATCGTCCAATCTCAATGATATATACAAAAAGGTCGCTGACGGCAAAAGACTGAGCCGGGACGACGGGCTCAGGCTATACGCCTCGAACGATCTTCCCATGGTAGGCCACATGGCCAACATCACCAGAGAGCGCAAGAACGCCGACAAGGCCTTTTACATCATTAACCGCCACATAAACTACTCCAACGTCTGCAAGAACCAGTGCAAGTTCTGCGCGTTCTCCAAGGAGGAGGGGGAAGAAGGCGGCTACTCCATGAGCATAGACGAGGTGATGCGCGAGGCCGAAGGGGTGGTCGACCAGGGCGCCACCGAGATACACATAGTAGGCGGGCTGCACCCGAAGCTGCCGTTTGACTACTACATCGATATGCTAAGCAGGCTGCACGAACGCTATCCTCTGGTGCACCTCCAGGCGTTCACCGCCGTGGAGATTGCCCATCTGGCCGAGAGGGCGGGCCTCTCCGTCAGGGATACGCTTCGGGAGCTAGGGCGGGCAGGTCTGGGTTCGATACCGGGCGGGGGGGCTGAGGTCTTTTCTTCCCGGGTGAGAAAGGAGCTGTGTCCCGACAAGTTGTCCGGCGAGGGCTGGCTGGGTGTGATGCGCCAGGCCCATGAGCTGGGCATAAGGAGCAATTCCACCATGCTCTACGGCCACATGGAGTCGGCCGAGGAGCGGATAGACCACATGCTCGAACTGCGAAGGGCGCAGGACGAGACGGGCGGGTTTATGACCTTTATCCCGCTGGCCTTTCACTCTGACAATACTTCCCTTCAGGGCCTTCCGCGGACCACCGCCGCGCTTGACCTCAAGACCCTGGCC
>JAUVQR010000321.1 GCA_030598065.1 Planctomycetota bacterium
CCGCAATCTCGTTTCCCACCTTATGGCCGTACACGAGGCATTCCAGCAGCGAATTACTACCCAGGCGGTTGGCGCCGTGCAGGCCGGTTGACGCCGTCTCTCCGCAGGCGTACAGACGTTTAATGTCCGTGCGGCCTTTTCCGTCCACCTTCACGCCGCCGATCATATAGTGTGCGCTGGGCCGTACAGGCAACGCCTCTTTGGAAATGTCTATGTGGAATGAGGCGCATATTGACCATATCCTGGGGAATCGTGTCTTCACGCGGTCTTTGGGAATGTGTCTGATGTCAAGGTAGACGTGTGTATAGCCCGTGGTCCGCATCTCATGCGCTATGCATCGGCTGACGATGTCTCTGGGCGCGAGTTCCGCCTTCGGGTGATACTTGGGCATGAAACGCTTACCCTCTTTGTTTATAAGGGTAGCACCCTCCCCCCTCAGCGCCTCAGTCGCGAGAGACCTTGCGGCGCCCGCGATGTAGAGCGTGGTCGGGTGAAACTGCATAAACTCCAGGTCGCGTACGGTCGCTCCGGCACGGTAGGCCATGGCTATGCCGTCGCCGGTGGCTACTTCAGAATTGGTGGTCTCGCGATAAATCTGGCCGCATCCGCCGGTGGCCAGAATGATTTCCTTGGCCCAGATTACTGTCTTGCCCCTGTGTCTGTGCCACGCTACGGCACCGCAGCACGTGCCGTCTACCGTCAGGAGGTCTATTGCAAAATAGTGTTCAAGTGTATCTATGTTGGGGTATTTTTTGATGAAGCTCAGCAGCGCTTCCCCTATCACCATCCCGGTGGAGTCGCCCTTGCCATGTATTATTCTGGGGTGGCTGTGGCCTCCTTCAACCGTCAGCGCGAGTTTACCGTTTTCACGGTCAAAACACGTACCGAGGTTCATAAGTTCTTCCACACACCTGGGGCCTTCTTTTACTACCTCTTCCACCACCTCCGGTTTACAGAGACCCTGTCCGGCGTCCAGCGTGTCACGTATGTGGCTCTCAAAGCTATCGTTCTGAGCCAGTACCGCGGCTATGCCTCCCTGGGCATGCATCGTGTTGCTTTCACTTAGCTTGTTCTTTGAGACTATCAGCACACGGCCCTGTCTGGACGCCACTACCGCGGCTATAAGTCCCGCCACGCCGCTTCCTATTACTAACACGTCCGTCGTTATATGAGGCAGCCTTGTCGTATCAAAACTGGTCAGGTATCTTACCAATTCTTCATGGTTACTCATGTTAGGGTATATTCTAGTTATCACAACAATGTTTGTCAAAGGAGAGTACTTTTTTTCTTGACAAGTAAATCCTTTCCTAATATAGTTGTGCCACATAAGTTAATTGGTGGTGGAGTCTGTCTGTCCTTAATTGCATTGAGAGTGGTGGTTAGGATCGTTCCGTCACTGGAGTCAGTACTCAACTTATGATTGTTTTTTCGCCAGAACGGGCGAAACCGTATTGCCTTTTCCTATTGAAATCGTAACAAAAGCTCGATCCTTTAAGAAAGGGGGAAGCGGCGATGGTGGTATTTGGTGTCTTTGCCCTAGCGGCAATTGGTAGCCTTTTGGTATTGATTGCAGGCTTTGTGGGTGCCAAGCCTTTTACAGGGCTTGTCTTAAAACCGGACGCAGTAATGTCGGAGGCGCAGTTGACTGGGCTGTTTGGAGCACTGAGAACCCCTCTCCTCTGGTCGATGCTCCTGTTTGCTGTGGGTGGCTGTTTCGTGTTTATCGCTTTCTTTATTTTTGCCGTAGGCACTCTGTAAGAGTGGAAAGCCATTTTACAGGGGCAAAGGGGCGATATTCCGCGTACGGCTTCTTTTGCATGGGCTTAAGATGAGAAACTGAACTCCTGAAAG
>JAUVQR010000163.1 GCA_030598065.1 Planctomycetota bacterium
GTCCGGTTGCTTGACGGCCACAACGTTGTGGTCAGGAAGGATTCTCCCGTAAAGAACAAGGTCGCGCTGGTTTCGGGTGGCGGCAGCGGACATGATCCGGCACACGCCGGGTACGTGGGCAGGGGGATGCTTGACGCGGCCTGTGCCGGTGACGTCTTTACCTCACCCAACGTCGAGCAGATTCTGGCCACCATAAGGCACGTCAACGGCGGCTCCGGCGTCTTCCTTATAATAAAAAACTACACCGGCGACGTCCTCAACTTCGAGATGGCCATGGAGCTGGCCGGGGACGAGGGCATCCCGGTAGACAAGATAATAGTCAGCGACGACGTCTCTGTGGACGACTCCGCACGCACGGCGGGCCGGCGGGGCATCGCAGGGACAATATTCATTCACAAGATAGCCGGCGCCAGGGCGGAGGCCGGGGGCACACTGGACGAGGTAAAGGGTTCTGCAGAGCTTGCCCTAAAGAATCTCAGGTCTATGGGAATGGCGCTATCTCCGTGCACGGTACCAGCCGCGGGCAAGCCGACGTTCACACTGGCGGACGACGAGATAGAGATAGGTATGGGAATCCACGGCGAACCGGGCGTCAGACGCACAAAGATATTAACCGCCGACAAGGTGGCCCGCGCCCTGTTCGAGAACATCGCGGCAGATCTCAAGCTAAGCAGCGGAGATGAAGTGGCCCTGATGACAAACGGGCTGGGCGCAACGCCCGTTATGGAACTCTACATCATGCACCGTGCGGCAACCGCCCTGCTCAGGGAAAGGGGAGTGGGCATCTGTGCCGGCTACGTAGGGGAGTTTATGACTTCGCTGGAGATGGGTGGCTGCTCTCTGAGCGTGCTGCGACTGAATGACGAGCTGAAGTTATTGCTATCCGCCCCGTCCACAACACCAGCCTTTTTACAGGTGTGAGCCATCATGAAGGAGATAACACCGGCAGAGTTTCTAGGCATGGTCGAAGCGCTTGCCACGACCTTTGAAAAAGAAGAGGCCTCGCTAAACGAACTAGATTCAAGAGTCGGCGACGGCGAGTGCGGCACAAACCTGCGTAAGGCGTTCAAAACGGCGCACGACAGGCTACTGTCACAACCCCCGATACAGGCCCCGATACAGCCCCCAAAGGACGTAAGCGAAATTGTCGAACAACTGGGTATGAATCTTATCACCTCCGCCGGGGGGACTATTGGGGTGCTGTTCGGCGTGGGAATCCACGCGGCGGGCAAGTCGGTGGCCGGGACCTCCCGGCTTCAGGCCAAGGACGTAGTAAAGATGGGTAACGCCGCCATTGAGGCCATAAAGAGGCGGGGTAAGGCGCAACCGGGCGACAAGACATTTCTGGACGCGCTGGTCCCCGCAGTGACGTCATTCAGCGACGGCATAACCGGCGGAGCGGCACCCGACAAGGCCCTGAACGACGCCGTTAAGGCCGCGCGCGAGGGAGCGGAGGCCACAACCGGCATGGTGGCGCGCATGGGCAGGGCGTCTTATCTGGGCGACCGCAGCCTAGGCCACATGGACCCCGGCGCCAGGGCCCTGGCGCTGGCGCTGGAGTGCACAGAAAGACACCTCCTCAGCAATTGAGATCGACAAGCATAACCTTACTCCTCAAGCTGAGAAGTAGCTGTATAGTTTTGCAGACGGCATACAAATATCCCCGTTGACCCCTTCCGATAACAAACTATAATTGGGTTTGTTATCCCGGAGGGGTTCCAGATGCGCAAACCGAAGCAAGGCGTACACCTGCCTATTTCCCATATATTCCTGGTATGCTTTCTATTAACCGGCGCCGTAACCTTCTCATGTCTTCCGGATGTGCGTCAGGAGTACTACGAGAGCGGACAGCTAAAGGCCGAGATACCATTCAAAGACGGCACAGGCCGGGAATACTACGAAAGCGGAGGGCTAAAGGCCGAGTGGCCCTACAAGGACGGTAGGCGAAACGGCATAGGGAGGGTCTACTACAGGAGCGGAGGGCTGGAGAAGGAAATACCCTTCAAGGACGGTGTGCAAGACGGTATCGCCAGGTCCTACAGTGAGGACGGAAGACTGCTGGACGAGTATCAGGTGGGTTCATTTAGAAGCGAAAGACCACCGGTAGCACGTTTTCAGCAAGGCGTTTCGCACGCGAAGGCGGGGCAGTATGAGTTGGCGATAGAAGAGTTTGAGGAGGTCGTACGCCTCAAGCCCGATTGGGCGGAAGCGCACGGGCACCTCGGCAACGCGTACGCCCATGAGGGCCGGTACGACCTTGCTAAAAAGCAGTTTAAGAGGGCCATACGCATAAAGCCGGATTATGCGGACGCCCACCTTGGCCTCGGGCTGGTGTATTATGAGAAGGGCCAGTACAATCCCGCGATAAGGCACGCAGAACTAGCCCTGCATATAGACCCTGACCTCACGCCTGCGAGCCAACTTCTTGACCAGCTTTACACGTCCAGGAAGCAGCTCTCCCTGGAAGATTCGGAAACGCCTGAACCACATGAATCTCAGGAAACACTGAGATTACAGCAATCATATAACAGCGCGGAAGAACACGTGCAGACCGGCACTTCGTATTACTTAGATGCGAAGTACGGCCTGGCGATAAGGGAGTTTGAAGAGGCCACACGCATAAGGCCTGACCTTGCAGAGGCGTACTTCGGCCTGGGCCTGGCGCACAGCAAGAAGGGCATGTATGGCCCCGCCATAAGGGAGTTTGAGGAGGCCATACGCCTTAAGGATGGTTATGCGAAGGCGCACTATAACCTTGGCGTGGCGTACGGACAGAAGGGACTGCATGACGCCGCGATAAGGGAATACGAGGAGGCCATACGCATAAAGCCGGATCTGGCGGAGGCGCACGGAAACCTGGGCGTGGCGTACGGCAAGAAGGGCATGTATGACCCCGCCATAAGGGAGTATGAGGAGGTGGTCCGCCTCAAACCCGGTCTTGCAGAGGCGCACTATAACCTAGGCGTGGCGTACGGCCGGAAGGGCATGCATGACGCCGCGATAAGGCCGTTTGAGGAGGCCATACGCATAAGGCCTGATTACGCAAGCGCGCACTTCGGCCTCGGCCTGGTGTACTATAATAAGGGCCGGCACGACGCCGCGGCAAGGCACGCAAAAGAGGCCCTGCGGATAGACCCCAACCTCAGACCCGCAAGACAACTCCTGGATTTACTCCATCAGGCGAAGCGGGGAGAAACACCTCATCAATAAACAATGAGGCGCCGGGAAATCAAAGGAATGGTCGGGGCGACTGGATTCGAACCAGCGACCTCGGCGTCCTGACGTGGCTATATTGCCGGGGCAGTTGTAGCTACACCTGCAACTCTTCACACCATTATTTGGCCTTGCTATTGCACGACTTACGAGAGGTGTTTTAACGTCTAAAAAGGACAACCTTTTGAGACCTCTCGTGGGCTTATTATGACCTTTACAAAATCAATGCCAAAGTCATAAAATTCTAGTAACGGCTATTTTTTCTTAAACACCTGGTGGCAATTCTCACACGTCCCTCTTAGTTTATGAGATTCTTCCAGTACCATATCGGGACTGTCTGTGTCCACAGCCAGGCGTAAAGCGTCTGTCTGTTTATGCATGTCATTTCTGAGTTGCTTGAACTTGTTCTGCTCTTGTTTTGATAGCTCAGTGCGTGAAAGGTCCAGGTTGCAGACATAATGGTTGGCCTCATCTATTTCATTTGCCAGCCTCACTGCCTGCTTAAAGTCGTCTTTCAGTACAGCGTCCTCAAGCTTTTCCAGATCCTCTTGCATGGTTTTCATGGCATCCTTGACCTTGTGTTCGCTGGAAGGAGCTTCATATAGCTCTTTTCCAAAGGCAGTGGTTTTTGTACAGACCAGAAACAAGATAAGTACACCAATTAATAGAATAGGGTAAGACCTCAACATGTATAACTCCTTTGTCAATAATCTGCGTATTAGCTTACTGACTGATATACTAACTACATAGTTCTGTGATGACACTTGTGAGATATAACCATAGTTTTAGGCTATTCTACGGCAGTTTGACACATCCCACAATAATAAATCTCTCTTCAGCCACCAGGGAATTGTGGAGAGCAGCCATCTCTTGCTCCCTGCCTATCTTAAGCAGTTGGTTAAAGTCACAATTTCAAAAAGTACACCACCCCTACCCCCAAAACAGCACCGTACCCCATATGTACGTTAAGCATCCTACCCAGCTGGCAGAAGGCTTCAGGGGTAAATTCTGTTACGAGGGAGGACTATGATTTACTGTCAGGTGGTAGCTAGCAATATCAGTGAGTCTCAAGATAGGATAACCTTTTTAGACACTA
>JAUVQR010000166.1 GCA_030598065.1 Planctomycetota bacterium
CGGTTCCAGGGCCCTTGAGAAGGCCCTCAAGGTCTCGTACCTGGGCCCGGAAGGCACCTTCAGCTTCGTGGCCGCCAGGAAGTGTTTCGGCGCGTCCATTGAGTACTCACCGCAGAGGGGCATAGATTCAGTATTCAAGGAGGTAGAGGCCGGGCGGGCGAACTACGGGATAGCCCCTGCGGAGAACTCCACGGACGGGAGTATCCGCGAGACGCTCAATATGTTCCAGGAGTGCAACGTCAAGATATGCGCAGAGGTAACGCTTCCGGTGCATCATAACCTGATGGCCCGTTGCGCCCGGGAAGAGGTCAAGAGGATATATTCAAAGCTTCAGGTCTTTTCGCAGTGCAGGACCTGGCTCTCGGGCAATTTCCCTGAGGCGGAACTCATGGAGGTGGGCAGCACTGCCGAGGCCGCGCAGATGGCGCAGAAAGAGGACGGCGCCGCCGCCATAGCGCCTGCCGAAGTGGCGGAACCGTACAAGCTGAACATACTGCACGGCAACATCGAAGACAATCCCAATAACGTCACGCGGTTCTACGTCCTTAGCCGGACGTCCTCCAGCCCGAGCGGCAGGGACAAAACGGCGATAATGTGCTATATAAAAAATCAGGTCGGCGCGCTTTATGACATACTGCAACCCTTTAAGAAGTACGGTGTCAATCTGACCAACATAGAATCGCTGCCCCACGGCAGGAAGCCCTGGGACTACAGCTTTTACGTAGAATTCGAGGGACACGCCCTGGACGATAACGTCAAGAAGGCCCTGGAAAGGGTCCGGCCCGTATGTGTTGAACTCCGGGTGCTGGGCTCATTCCCAAGAGGCAACCAGTTTACGTAAAAGGAGTCGTCTGTAGTGCTGAAGCCATTCATAGCAGGCAACTGGAAGATGAACCTGACCCTGAAGGAATCAAAGGAACTGGCCGCCTCCTTGAGAACCGGTGTCGAGGGTATGAACGGGGTGGATGTGGGCGTATTTCCACCATTCGTGTTCATCGAGGGCGTACACTCCGTCCTGAAGGGCAGCAGCATCATCCTCGGCGCACAAAACATGTACTGGGAAGACAAAGGGGCCTTCACAGGAGAAATATCCGGTGATATGATAAAAGAGGTCGGGTGTACACACGTCATCCTGGGCCATTCCGAAAGAAGGCACGTCTTTGGCGAGACGGACTCGATGATAAACTCAAAGCTTAGTGCCGCCTTTGCCGGAGACGTAATGCCCATATTCTGCCTGGGTGAAAAACTCGACGAGAGGGAGTCCGGCGACACCTTTAAGGTGATAGAGAGACAACTCGTGGCCGGACTTGACGGCCTGACAACGGAGCAAGTCTCGCGGCTGACCATCGCCTATGAGCCGGTCTGGGCCATCGGCACAGGCAAGACCGCGACCCCGGCGCAGGCCCAGGAGGTCCACGCGCGCATACGGGCGCTGCTGGAAGACTCTTACGGCAAAGACGTGTCCGCCCGCATAAGGATACAGTACGGGGGCAGCGCAAAGCCGGATAACGCGGCTGAACTGCTCTCACAACCAGACATAAACGGACTTTTGGTCGGAGGCGCGAGCCTTAAGAAGGATGATTTCCTGAAAATAGTCTCCGCCGCTTTTGAATAATTGAGAAACCCGGTGTAGGGAGGGATATAGGGAGAGAGATATGGAGTTAAACGACAAGACCATTAAATGGATGCTGGCTATCGTCACAATCTTTGGGATTATATTCACCATGTACTTCCTGAATATGGCCATAGCCCTTAAGATACTTCTGGTGCTCACGTGCTTTACATTGATAGGTGCCATACTCTTACAGGCAGGCAAAGGAGGCGGGCTGGCCGCCATCGGCGGTCTGCAGGACCAATCCAGCCTTGGCACCAGGACCAGCACCCTCCTGGGTAAGACCACGTATCTGATAGGTGCGGTATTCATAATCTGCACTATCTGCCTTACGAAGGTCTCAAGCGTGACCTTCGTGGGGGAAATCGCCCCGGAACAGGCAACCGAGATGCCTGCCGGACAGCCGCCCATGGGAGAGATGCCACCCGGACATCCACCGGCAGGAGGGATGCCGCCCGGACAGCCGCCAGCGGGAGGTATGCAACCATATCCGTCCACCGGAGAGATGCCGCCCGGACACCCGCCTACGGGAGGGTTGGCCCCACCGGCTCCACCTGTACAGCAAGGGCCGCCCAGCGCCGCTCTAGGCTGGCAGGAGAAACAGGAGCAGAAAAAACCTGAGAAACAGAAGACCGAAGAGAAGCAGCAAGAAAAGTCTTCTGACCAATAGACGGGCACGTACACCAGATGTTCGAGACAACGAGGCAATATGCTAAAAAGTATGACTGGTTTCGGCAGGTCTGAAGAAAAGGAAGGCAACGTCGCCCTTACGGTAGAGGTCCGCTCGGTCAACAACCGCTTCTTGAAGTTAAGCTCCCGGATGCCGGAACAGCTCTTACCGCACCAGGAACGGTTCGAGAAGATACTGAAGGACAAGCTCTCCCGAGGCAGCGTACACCTGGACATAGCGTACAAGTCAGCCGAGGAGGCGCCGGGGTTTCAAATAAACCTCGAGACACTCAAGGGCTACTACCGTTCCATGAAAGAGCTGAGTGAAGAGATGGGGCCGGAAGGAGACGTGCCCCTTGCCGCCCTATTCTCGTTACCCGGCATATGCGAGAGGACCAAGGCACCGGAAAACGACATCGTGGTAGAGGAGCTGGTGCCGGGCGTGGAAGGGTTGATTAGCTCGGCCCTTGATGAACTGATAGGCATGCGCACACAGGAAGGCAGGGCCCTGGAAGGAGAGATAACGGGTTCCCTGGAACGCATAATAAAACTACTGGAACTACCCGAGAAGCAGGCGTTTGAGGTCGTGAGCGGCTACCGCAACAGGTTGAAAAAAAGGGTGTCCAATCTATTAAAAGGTGTAGACGTAGAACTATCCGACAATGACCTGGCCAGAGAGGTGGCGTTCTTTGCCGAACGTTCCGACATAACGGAGGAGATAGCCCGGCTCAAGAGCCACATATCACAGATGGAAGAGGCGATAAACGGCGATGCACCGTCCGGCAGAAGACAGGAGTTCCTGGTGCAAGAGATGTTCAGAGAGGCCAACACCATGGCCTCAAAGGTCGCCGACGGAGACATGCTCCGGTCCGTAATCGATATAAAGATGGAGATCGAGAAGATAAAAGAACAGGTCTTCAATGTCGAATAATAACGGTAACACTGGTGGAGAACTTGTAATAATATCAGGGCCGTCCGGTTCGGGTAAGACTACTATCTGCAAGGAGCTGGCAAAGGACCCCAGGGTGAAGATATCCGTCTCGGTGACCACCAGGGCGCCGCGCGACCGGGAGGTGGACGGGCGGGACTATCACTTTGTCAGCGAACCTGAGTTTGAAGAGAAGATACGGGAGGGCTGCTTTGTGGAACACGCCAGATATTCCGGCACCCTCTACGGCACGCCCCGTCAACCGTTGGAGAAGGCCCTGGAAGAAGGCCTGACGTATCTGCTTGAGATAGACGTGCAGGGGGCGCTTCAGGTCATGGAAAAATACCCTAACGCCGTTTCCATCTTTATTCTGCCACCGGACGAGGACGTGCTGAAGAAACGGCTCATCGGGCGTAACACCGACAAGGACCGCGACATTGCCGAACGCCTCAACCTGGCAAAGGAGGAACTCCGGTTTTCTTCCCACTATAGATACCAGGTGGTAAACGACAGACTTGAAGTGGCGTTGGAAGAGGTCTACAAGATATTGGAGCTAAAGAGATAAGATGTCTCACACGGTAATCCTTGGAGTAACGGGTAGTATCGCCGCATATAAGGCGTGCGAGGTCACGTCGGCCCTGACAAAGGCCGGGGTAGACGTAGTGGTCGTTATGACCAAACCCGCCCAGCGCTTTATCAGCCCGCTGACGTTCCGCACGCTATCCAAGAACGAGGTGGTTACGGGACTTTTTGGGATGACCGATGTCCACGACCCTTACCACGTCTCTCTGGCCGACAGGGCGGACCTGATACTGGTGGCGCCGGCAACCGCCGCCATTATCGGAAAAGTCGCCTCCGGAGTGAGCGACGACATACTCACCTGCACCCTCCTGGCCTCGCAGGCCGGGGTCATAATGGCCCCTGCAATGGACGCTAATATGTACCATCACCCGATGGTACAGGCCAACATATCAAGGCTCAAAGATATCGGTTATAAATTTGTCGGCCCCGTAGAGGGCCGTCTCTCAACGGGCAAGATAGGCGTAGGCCGTCTCGC
>JAUVQR010000018.1 GCA_030598065.1 Planctomycetota bacterium
ACGACCACCTGAGACCCACCATCCCTTATGGCCTCCCACTGGGCGTGGTACCTGGCCCCTGTCAGATAGCTGTGAAGCACAGTAACGTTACTAAACCGCTCACTGAAGCGTTCGATGGTCTGGGGCGTCAGAGAGACCTCCGGCACCAGCACAATCGCGCCGAGGCCCTTGCGGACGACATCGTCTATGGCCCGCAAATAGATCTCCGTCTTGCCGCTGCCGGTCACTCCCTGGAGCAGCACCACGCCAGGGCTGTCCGCAGCCAGCCTCGACCTTATCAGGTCAAGCGCGTTGTTCTGTTCATCTGTCAGGGTCAGGGTTAGTTCACTGCGCCGGGGTTTGGAGACAGGGCCTTCGGTGAATTCGTCTTCCTGCGGACACAGCTCGTAAAGCTCTACAAGGCCACGCTTTGCCAGTGTCTGGATGCTGGACGGCCCGCAACCGCTCAGACGTGAAAGCTCGCGGACCGTAATATCGCCATCGGCTTCGAGGAGCACTCTGAGGACCTTTGCCTGCATGGGAGCCCTCTTGCGTAGCGCCGGGAGTTCAGCGATTACCTCATCCCGGTCCTTTGCAAGTCTGATGGCCTTTAGCTTCCTTGCGCGATGTCCTCTCTTGATAGCCGCGGGAAGCACCGCCTCAATGGCATCGCCCCAGGAGCACATGTAACGGCGGGAAATTTCTCGGGTAAGACGTAGCATGGCGGGGGACATGCCCAGGCGGTCATCCTGTACCTCTACCACGCGCTTAATCTTCGTTGCGGAGACGCCGGAGGGGGAGTCGGTAAGGCCCACACAGTAACCGCTGACCACTCTACTGCCCAGCGGCACCTTAAGGCGCTTACCCACGTCGATTTCAGCCGACAGGGTATCCGGCACACTATAATGTAGTGTTTTGCCGATAGGCGCGCTAACTACTACTTCGGCGTAGCGCCGACCGTTCACCAGACATCCTCCCGGTTATAATCTAGCCCAGATACTAGCACACATCATAAACACTGTCAACCTGCTGGAAGCCCCACGGCCGGCGTTGCATTTTTCCTTGAAAAAACGGCCTAATCATATTAGAATAAAGCACTTAATAATTATTTGGTTAGAAAGGCCCTCTCAGAACTAGTGTACAAGATAGCGGCAATACCTGGCGACGGAATAGGTCCGGAGGTGGTCCTGGAAGGGCTGAAGGTCCTTGAGGCCGTCGGCAAGAAAAACGGTTTCAAATATGAGTTGAAACATTATGACCTGGGGGGAGACCATTACCTAAAGACAGGCGAAACGCTTTCGGAAGAAACCCTGGATGACTTGAGAGGTTTTGACGCGATATATCTCGGCGCGGTAGGGCATCCGGAGGTGGCGCCGGGTATACTGGAACGCGGGTTGTTACTGAAGCTTCGTTTTGAGCTGGACCAGTATATAAATCTGAGGCCGGTCAAGCTTTACCCGGGCGTGGCTTGTCCGTTAAAGGATAAAACTCCCGAAGACATTGACTTTGTAGTGGTGAGAGAGAACACCGAGGGGCTTTACATCGGCTCCGGCGGTTTTCTGAAGAAAGGCTCCCCGCACGAGGTCGCCGTGCAGGAGATGGTCAACACCCGGTTGGGCGTTGAGCGTTGCGTCCGTTACGCGTTCGACCTGACCAGAAAAAGAAACAAGGTGAAAAAGCTGCTCTTCTGCGGCAAGACGAACGTTCTGAACTATGCGCACGACCTGTGGATGAGGGTGTTCGAGGAGGTGGCCGGGGAATACCCCGACGTGACCACCGATTACGCCCACGTGGACGCCACGTGTATGTGGATGGTAAAGAACCCGGAGTCATTCGACGTAATCGTTACGGATAACATGTTCGGCGACATAATCACCGACCTAGGGGCGATGATACAGGGTGGAATGGGCGTAGCGGCCGGAGGCAACATAAACCCGGACGGCGTATCCATGTTTGAACCGATAGGCGGTTCGGCGCCCAAATACGCCGGCAAGAACGTAGCCAACCCGATGGCGGCCATAGGCGCGTGTGTCATAATGCTGGACGTCCTGGGAGAGTCTAAATCAGCCATAGACGTGGAAGAGGCGATAAAGAGGGTCATCTCGACCCGGATGAAGGACATGGGAGCGGGTAAGATGGGAGCGACCACACAGGAGGTAGGCGACATGGTAGTAGAGGAGATTAACAGGGCGTAATCATGGCCACCGCATACGCACTGGAGTCGAGTGTACTGGTACTGAACAAGTTCTTTGTAGCAATGAACGTTGTCAGCGCCAGGCGCGCAATCACGCTGTTGTACAAGAACTCCGCGGAGGTGGTGTCCGTAGACGAGGGCAGATTCAATTCCTACGACATCGTGAGCTGGCAGGACGTCTCCCTGCTCAAGTCGCAACTTGCCATGGAAAACGGTGACGATGACGAAGAAGACGACGTGAGCTGGATAAAGACAGTGTCCATAAGCATACAGGTCCCGCGTATAATCAGGCTGATGTTCTATGAAAACAGGCCCCGGTGGGGCGTGAAATTTAACCGTAGAAACATATTTGCAAGAGACGGGAATAGCTGCCAGTATTGCGGCAAGAAGTTTCCGACCCCGGAGCTCAGTCTTGACCACGTCGTGCCAAGGGCAAGGGGGGGGGGGAGCCACCTGGACGAATATAGTATGTGCCTGCACCGAGTGTAACAAGAAAAAGGGCGGCATGACACCCAGAGAGGCGGGCTTGAGGTTAATCCGCAAGCCGTTTGTGCCGAGACACAGCCCCGTCATCACCCTTAAACTAAGCTCAAACAGATACAGCTCCTGGAAGCAATTTATTGACCACGCTTATTGGTCCGTACCCCTTAAGTGAAGAAAACACCGTGGTACAGCGGCTGAGGAGTCTCTATCTCTCCATTATCAAAGAAGAAAGCAAGGGGCCGCTTCCTTCTCTGGCCCTGACGACACTCTCTCTACTCTCGTGCCCCTACTACGCGGCCATCAGACTGAGAGAACTAATGTACAGGTACGGGGTACTGGAGGCCGCAACGTTACCCGTGCCGGTAATAAGCGTTGGGAACATTACAATGGGCGGCACCGGAAAGACTCAGTTTCTGGAGCTTCTCGCAAAAATCCTTCTGGACAGGGGTAAAAAGGTGGCTATACTGAGTAGAGGCTATGCAGGGCTGAAGGTGGGGGAAAAACAGGTAAACGACGAGTATTTAGAGTTGTCGGAAAGACTCCCAAGCGTACCCATCTTGCTGGGCAAAGACAGGCTCTCTAACGCCAAAAAGGCCCTCGAAGACTCCGGGCCGGATTGCCTGCTTCTGGACGACGGATTCCAGCACTTGAGGCTTACCAGAGACCTGGACATCGTGGTGATAGACGGCCTGGAGCCCTTCGGTAACGGCAGGTTGCTGCCTGCCGGGACGCTGAGAGAACCCCCGGCCAGTATAAACAGGGCAAACCTGGTAATCCTATCCCACACAGACCTCTGCCGGCCGGCAGAGATACAGGCCATCAAGAAACGTCTCGCCGAGCTCGCCGAGACAGACCGCCACATACCAAGTCTGGAGGCCGTCCACCATCCCCTATGCCTTGAAGACATGACGGCCCGGCACGTTGAGACCTCCTGGCTGAGAGACAAAAAGGTCTACGCCTTCTGCGGGCTTGGTAACCCCAGGTCCTTCGAGGGGACACTCAGGCTCATGGGCGCGGACATGGTAAGGTTCAAGGAGTTCCCGGACCACTATCACTACACCACAAAAGAACTGCACTCTATAGATAACGAGGCGTCTACACTCGAGGTCGACGCGGTTGTTACAACCCATAAGGATTTCGTAAAAATAAAAAACGCCGCGGACAAGAAATCATGGCAAACGCCCATATTCTCGCTGAGGGTGGAGATGAGGATTACAAGCGGGCTGGACAGACTGTCAGAAAGCCTGGAAAAGGTGACGACATGAGCGCAGGAGGACCTACCAAAGTGACCCCCAAGGCGCCCGGGAAAGGGCTCGGAAGGCCGTTAGACCTTGAGGGCATTAAGACCTACTCCCTCAGAGACGCGAAGCGACTCGCAAACGTCCAGCAATTTGCAAAGGCACTTCCCCCCCCAAGCGGGTTCGTGGAATTCCTTGACTCGCTCCCGAAGACCCTGGCGGCAAAGTCGCTACTAAACGTCATGCACGCCATTGTCGAGGCGCACAGGAAGCAGCGCCCGGTGGTCATGGCCATGGGCGCGCACGTGATAAAGTGCGGGCTATCCCCCCTGGTGATAGACCTGATGGAGCGGAAGATAATCAGCGCCGTGGCGATGAACAGCGCCGTGGCGATACATGACTACGAGGTATCCCTGGTGGGTTATACCTCTGAGGACGTAGGCACGGCCCTTAAAGACGGAAGCTTCGGCATGGCGAGAGAGGCGGCGGAGGCCATCCAGGAGGCCGCGTCGAGAGGGGCAAGAGAAGGCATCGGCTTTGGCGCGGCGCTGGGCAAGAAAATAAACGAAGACGGCAGCGAGTTTGCCGGCTACAGCATCCTGGCCGCGGCCGACAGGCTGAATATGCCGGCAACCGTGCACGTAATAATAGGTGGGGACACCGTCCACATGCACCCGAACATATCGGGAAGCGACCTGGGCGAATCGAGCCTTATAGACTTTCGTATCCTGGCAGGGGTGGTGGCGCAACTCGAAGATGGCGTGTGGTTAAACGTCGGCTCCGCCGTCGTGATGCCGGAGGTCTTTCTCAAGTGCATATCCGTGGCGAGAAACCTTGGCAACAAGGTGCAGAATTTCGTTACCGTGGACATGGACATGCTGAGACACTACCGTCCCACGGTAAACGTGGTTCAACGTCCCGGCGACCGTGGCTATTCCATCACGGGGCATCATGAGATCATGTTGCCCCTGCTGAGGACGGGCATACTCTCTTTGATTAATCAGGAGGGCGCCCAATAAAAATGAAACGTTACAGACTGACACTTGTACTGACGTTCCTCTGCCTCTTTCTTCTCTACCCGCTGAGCACCTGCATGTCAGCGAGCGAAGATGAAGATGAGGCCGGGCAGGCCCCCGCAAGGAGAATATTTATACACATACACTCGGGCATAACGACATATCCCGTCAGAAAGGTCCTCGGCATGATTATAACAAAGTCCGGGGAGAAGGGCGTATACACGATTAAAGGGAACGGTATGCTGGAAGGCAACGGTATCTGGAAGCTGGACCTGACGTTTTTCGACGACAAAGGCAAGGAGGCGAAGTCACTCAAGTGGCAGTATCTCAGGGAACAGGGTATACTGACACCGCGGAACAAAGAAGCGGAGGATTTCTCGTTCCCGTTCAGTAACTATCTTCTCCGCACTACAATAAACATGGGCCTTGGCATGATAGAAGGACAGGGGGTTTCTCCCAAGACGATAGACGGCAACGCTGAAAGACTGGCGGACAACCAGTGGGCTCTCAACATAACGGGCCTTACCGACAACGGCGAGCGCTTTATTCAGGAGTGGTCGTACGACTCAAAGGAAGGGGTGCTTTCCCCCATCCAGTTCGACCATTAGGACCTTGACAAACTGCTCGCGGAACTTAACATCGACGGTGGCGTCAACTATGCCGCACTGGAGGAGACTTCTCACCTGAAAAATTTTCTGAAGAAGGTTGCCGGGACGGCAACAAAGAAGACAGGCGGATAGTGACAAAGATAAAAAAGATGTCGTGGATGAAGGAACTCAATAATATCTATAAAGACCTGGACGAAGAGATATCGGCACTCGCGCCGTCATGCAGGGCCTGCGGGGAGTGCTGTCATTTCGACCGGTACGACTACACGCTCTACACGAGCGACATCGAGATGGACTACGTGCTCAAACTCGCAGGTCCGCCGGAGATGCTCATAGATATAGATAACGGCAAGTGCCCTTACCTCTCCGACAACAAGTGCACTATAAGAGAACACAGGCCGTTGGGATGCAGGACGTTCTACTGTCAGGAGGGCTGGGACACCACCTCGTCCGACCTATACGAAAAGTATCTCCGCAGGATTAAAGAACTCTGCGCGGAAAACGGCAGGGAGTGGAACTACGAGCCCATGTTGAGTCTATTGGACAAACATTACGGCAGGAGCGCGCACGTTGCATAGCAAGCTTATACAGATAATCTCCGATATCAAGAGCCCTTCCATAATAGTGGTGGGCGACATTATGCTGGACAGATACGTCTGGGGAGAAGTAAACCGCATCTCGCCGGAGGCGCCTATACCGATAATAAACGTGACTCATGAAGAATTAAGGCCCGGCGGGGCTGGCGCCGTAATAGCCAACCTCACCCATCTTGGCGCAAAGGTCTTCTGCACCGGGATATTGGGCGACGACGCCGCAGGCCGCGACCTCTCCCGGATGCTAAAGGATTTGGGGGCGGACACATCCGGTATATTCATTGATACTGAACGTCCCACCACGGTAAAGACCCGTATAATGGGCCAACTTCATACGGCCGGGCGAGCCGTGCAGCAACTTCTCAGAATAGACCACGAAAAGACGCACCCGGCGCCGAAAGAAATCGAAGAGAAGGTCGTAGACTACATAAAGAAACATCTGCCTCAATGTCACGCAGTGGCTTTTTCGGACATGAACAAGGGGCTAATTACAGAGAAAGTACTCCGTATAATAACGGAACTGGGACGCAAGGCTGGAAAGCCCCTTATCGTCGACCCCAGGGTAAGCCGCGATTGCTCGGTCTACAAGGGAGTCACCGCTATTACGCCCAACCGCCGCGAGACACAGATAATGACGGGCCTAAACGTATCAACTGCGGGAAATCTTGAGAAGGCCGGCAAGAAACTGGTAGAAGACCTGGACCTCCATTGCGCCATAATCACCCTGGATAAGGACGGCATCTTCCTCTATCAGAGGGACGGGACGCACGCCATACTCCCGACAAACCCCAAGGAGGTCTATGACGTCACCGGCGCCGGAGACATGATACTAAGCATGATAACCTTCGTGGTGGCCGGGGGGTTCAACTTTGTAGAGGCAGCCCGGCTGGCCAATGTGGCCGCAGGCATAGAGGTCGGTAAGATAGGCGTGGTCCCCGTCAGCAAGGAAGAGATACTGGGGGTAATCTACGGGAACCACCCATCACTTGGAAAGATTAAGACCCCGAAAGGGTTGAAGGAGGCCCTGGAGAAGCACCGCACAAGGACAGAAAGAATCGTCTTTACCAACGGCTGCTTCGACATCCTGCACAGAGGCCACGTAGAGTACCTGGGATTCGCCCGGAACCAGGGCGAACTGCTGGTGGTGGGGCTCAACACCGACCGTTCCGTTAACGGCATGAAGGGCCCACGCCGTCCAGTGGTGCCGGAGCAGGACAGGGCTAGGGTCCTCGCCGCACTTGAGGACGTAGATTACGTGGTGCTGTTCGACGAACCCACTCCGGAGGCGTTGATAAGAGAAGTAAGGCCGGACATACTGGTAAAAGGCGAAGACTGGGCGGAAGAAGGTGTGGTGGGAAGGGAGTTCGTTGAAGCGAACGGCGGCAAGGTGGTGCTCGCGCCGCTTGTAGAAGGGATTTCTACCAGCAACATTATCTCCAGAATCGCAGAAGTAGAAAAAGAAGGCCAGAGTACGCATCCCGACAGCAGGACATAAGAAATGAACGAGATTGAAAAAGAACTCAGAGAGAGCATAGACGTAAAGCAGAGCCTGTTGGCCGGAAGCATCTCCACCATAGAGGAAATGGCCAGGATAACGGTGCGCTGCCTCAGGTCCGGCAACACCGTCTACCTCATCGGCAACGGCGGGAGCGCAGCAGACGCCCAACACATCGCGGGTGAAATGGTCGGGCGGTTTGAGAGGGACAGAAAGGCGCTGCCCGTCCTTGCGCTGACGACCGACACCTCGGTCATCACGGCCATTGCCAACGACTACGGTTACGACCGTTGTTTTGAAAGGCAGGTGGAGGCGTTCGTAAAGGACGGCGACATGGTGATAGGGATATCTACCAGCGGCAATTCGGAAGGCATTCTCCGGGCCATCCGCCGGGCCAGGGAAAAGGGCGCGGTCACTATGGGCCTGACGGGCCAAGACGGAGGGGACCTCAAGGGTCTTGTGGACGTCTGCCTTCAGGTGCCTTCCCAGAACACGCCGAGGATACAGGAGTGCCACGCGATGGTGGGCCACATCCTGTGCTCCATCGTTGAAAAGGAACTCTTTGGAGATTCCACACCCGGAAAGGACAGGTCGTCATGAGCAGAAGGGCGGTTTTCCTGGACAGAGACGGCACAATAGTCCGGGGTGCTGAATACCTGCGCACCCCCGAAGAACTGGAACTTCTACCCAATGCCGCCAGGGCGATAAAACGGTTCAACGAAGACGGCTATCTCACAATCATCATTACAAATCAGTCAGGGGTGGCAAGGGGGTTTCTCACCGAGGAGCGCCTGGCAGAGATTCATAAAAGGCTGCTGGACATGCTCTCAGAAGAAGGCGCGCGCATAGACGCAATCTACTACTGCCCCCATCTGGCCGAGGGCTCCGTCGAGGCGTACAGCATCGACTGTCAGTGCCGCAAGCCCAGGGCCGGGATGCTCCAAAGGGCGGCCACCGAACACGACATAGACCTCTCAACGTCAATAATGATAGGCGATACCCCGGCCGACGTAATGGCCGGTAAAGCGGCGGGGTGCAGGACGGTATTGGTGCAGACTCACGGCAACGGCTTTGACATGCCGGAAGAGCCGGACTACACGGCAAAAGACCTGCTGGCCGCGGTCACCTTGGTAACTTGAAGTAAACATACATGAAGGTTTTATTCATTTACCCGAACATCAACACCCAGGTCGGCTTCAACTACGGGCTGGCCTTCATATCCGCCATGCTCAAGAAGCACGGGCACGACACCAAACTCCTCAACCTGAACGAGAAACTGAGAAAGATACCGAGCGACGAGGAGATTGTAAAGTACGTCCATGACTATTCCCCCGGCCTGATAGGCATGTCCGTGGTAACCCCTCAGTACCCTACCGCGCTCAGGGTGGCACGGCTTATAAAAAAGAATTTTTCGGACATACCCCTGCTGATAGGAGGCGTGCACACGACGCTGGTGCCTGACGAGGTAATGAAGGAAAGCTGCTTTGATTACGCCTGTACGGGAGAGGGAGAGGAGGCCGTGCTCGCGCTGGCGACAAGAATAGAAAGAGGCGAAGACACCTCCACGATTGACAACATCTGGGCAAGGACAAACGGCACGGTAAAACAGAACAACGTCCGCTCGTTCGTAGACCTTTCAAACCTCCCGATGAAGGACTACGAACTTTTTGACCTGCAGCACATGATAGACAAAGAGGACGGCTGGGTAAGGCTGATGGGCTCCAGGGGTTGCCCCTTTCGCTGCAGCTACTGCTTTAACCATAAGATAGTAGACCGCTACAAGAATGATTTATCAACATCCGACATCGGCTATATAAGGCGCCACAACCTCAAAGAGGTGGTGGACGAGATAAACTACCTGCTCCGCACGTACCGCGGCATAAAGACGTTCATCTTCGACGACGACATATTTACCTTCGACAAGAAATTCCTGAGAGAATTCTGCGCCGAATATCCCAGATTGACGAACGTCCCGTTTGTGGTGAACGGCCACGTCCGCGCCTTCGATGAGGAGAGGGCGGAGATGCTGAAGGAGGGCGGCTGCAGCATCGTGAAATTCGGGCTTGAGAGCGGCAGCGCGCGGATAAGGAAAGACGTGCTCCGCCGTCCGATGAGTAACGAAGAGATAATCCGGGCATTTAACGCTGCCGATAAATACGGCCTCCACACCTCGGCCTTCGTCATGATAGGGCTCCCCTACGAGACCAGAGAGGACATCATGGCCACGATAGAACTCCTTGGCCGGATACGGCCCGGACGCTTCCGCTGGGCCATATTCTTCCCATTCCCCAGGACGGACGCCTATGAGATGAGCGTCAAGGGAGGGTACCTTGACTTCAAGAAGATGCGCGAGCTGGAAAACTTTACCGAGGCCTCGTGCCTGGACTTCGGCCCGGAGCACAACCTCTTCATCTCGAAACTCCAAAAGACCTTGCCCTGGTACGTCAACTCATACTCCGATAACTCCGTAGGCAACATATACTCCTTTCTGACCCGTGCTATAGAAGATATGCCACCCGAGAGGTGGGAAGAGGCCAAGGACGGGATAATCTCCGTTGACGGAGAATTGTCCCAATGTCTCAATAAAGCCGGTTGCAAACACTATTCGTTCCGTTATAATAGTTTTACAGCAGTAAGATCGGACTGGGAACATGCAAAAGGCGAATAACATCTTAGTAACCGCCCCCAGCTGGGTAGGTGATGTTGTAATGGCGACGCCCTCCTTCAGGTGTGTCAGAGAGAACTTCCCCGACGCAAATATCACCCTCCTGCTCAAACCTTACGCGAAAGAAATTCTTGGTGGCGCGCCGTGGTTTGACCGGGTAATAGAATATGACACCAAGGATAAACACAAGCAGGCCGGAAAATATCTATCGCTTATAAGAAAGCTGCGAAAAACGAAATACGACCTCGCCTTCGTGCTGCCGAATTCCTTTAGCTCCGCGTTGATAACCTGGTCTGCGGGCGCCAGCAGACGGATAGGATACGTAAGGGACAACCGAGCCTGGCTCCTCACCGACGCCGTGCAAAGACCGAAGGAAAACGGCCGGTTCTTACCCACCTACATGGGCGACTACTATCTGAGACTATGCACCAGTATCGGTTGCAAGGTTGGTTCGAAAAAGACCGAAGTCTTCGTCTCGCCGGAGAGCGGGAAGAAAATCGAACAACTCTTTTCCAAGCACGGGCTAACCAGCAACTCAAGGCCCAAGGTCCTCATCAACCCGGGCGCCACCTACGGCTCCTCCAAATTCTGGACCGCCGATGGCTTCGCCGAGACCGCCAAACTGTTGCGCGAGCAAAAAGACTGCGACGTATTGCTGGTGACCAGCCCCGATGAAAAGGACGTCGCCGATAAGATTGTGGACGCGTCCGACGGAAACATAGTCAACCTCTCGCAAGACCGTATAACACTGGAACTCCTGAAGGCCCTGGTGGACAAGTGCTCGCTGCTGATAACCGTTGATTCCGGGCCGAGGCATATCGCCGTGGCCCTGAACAAGCCGGTAGTGACATTAATCGGCCCGACGGACCCCAGATACTCCCGGACAAAGCAAGAAATAGGCAAGGTGGTAAGGGCGCCGGTAGACTGCGCCCCCTGCCACCTTAAGACCTGTCCCACCGACCACCGCTGCATGGAACAGATAAAACCGCAGAAAGTAGTCGCCGCCGCGATAGAACTCCTACCCAAACGCAAGACACGGGCACGCAAGCAATAGCCGGACCTGCAGGAACTATCATTGGAAGGAAGGTAAACCAGCCGGAAAGGAATTACCCGGGGTTTGAACGTTTGTACTGCGCGGCCATCTGCTCACATGCGCGGCGCAGCGAATCACTGCAATCCATCCTGTCGAAATGGACCTCGATAAGTGTCAAGCCCCGGTTTCCCCGCGCCTTTTCCAGGGCCTCTTCGAGCTCACCCTCGGTATATACGTCACAGCCCCGGCCGCCGCCGAAGACCTGCGGCAAGAGGTGGTATTTCCACGGCTGTATGTCATTGTACGGCCCGTCGGTAATGAGCCGCTCTATGGTATAGCCGTCGTTATTCAGCACAAACACGATGGGGTTTAGACCGTTGCGTATCAGCGTTGAAAGCTCCTGAGAGGTGAGTTGAAACGCGCCGTCACCTACGAACACGACAACCCGCCGCTCCGGCGCGGCCAGGGCGGCTCCAAGCGCCGCGCCCACCGTATAGCCGATAGAGCAGTAAAAGGCCTGACCGATAAACGTTACCTCGTCCGGCATAAAGACCTCGCCGGCGCTGAACAGGGCAGTGCCAGTGTCGGCCATAACAACGTCGTTCGACTGTACGAAGTGGGCCATGCGGTCATAAAAGCGGCGTATGGTTAGCTTCTGCCCCGGTTCAGGCTCGAACGCCGCCGATTTACGATGCGTACAGGAATCCACAGCCGGTCTGACGTCAAGACTGCCCGGAGACCCGGCCGATAGCTTCTCGGTCAGCCTCTCAATAAAATCCTTCAGGCCCACCTGATTGTAGTAATGGTTCTTAATCCGCACCCTTCCGTCTATCGCCCTGATAAGCCTGTTATCTTCCAGCTTGGCCGTGAAACCGCCCAGATTGAAGTCAGACATAAACGTGCCCAGACACAAGAGGCCGCCCGCCCCCTCAACGCGCTCCCTTACGTAGTCCCTGCTGGACATACCCTCATAAAGACCGATAAACTGAGGATTTTGCTCCGGAAGCGCCGTCTTGCCCAGCAACATCGTCGCAAACGGATAGCCGGTCTTCTTGAGCAGTTTGTTCATGGGATCCTGAAGACCGTACCGGTGGATCTCGACGCCTACCAGTATCGCCGGGTTATTGCGCGCCGTCAACAAGGCAACTGCCTCGTCAACTGCCTCTGCCAGGGCGGCAGCGTCACTGAGCATGGGTTCCGGAAAAGCAAAATCGCCCGGCTCCGTACAGGAACGGTGTGTAACGTCACTCGGCAGTTCAATATAAACAGGTCGCTTGTGGTAGAGACAGGCGCGCAGCGCCCTATCTATCTGTTCAGGCGCCTTGACCGGGTCGGCAAGCGACACCGCAGCGACGGTCACCCTCTCGAAGATTTCCAGGGGGATGTTATAGTTGCCCAGGGTGTGGTGCAACATCGCCGAATGCCTGCGGTTTTCAACCGTAGGGGCGCCGGTAATCGCGACAACGGGCACCTTCTCCGAGTACGCGCCCGCCACCGCGTTAAGGGCGCTGAACTCACCCACGGCGTACGTCGTAACCACGCCGCCGATACCGTTAACGCGCGCATAACCGTCCGCGGCGTATCCGGCGTTGAGCTCGTTGCACGTCGTAATCAGCTCGACCTTGCTCTCGAGAATCTGGTCCATGAACCCCAGTACGAAATCACCCGGAACGCCGAAGACGTGCTTAAGTCCGACCTGTTCCAGCCGCCGTAACAGGTATCGCCCCACATTCCATTCGGATGCCTTCATCATGTGTATCCTTAGTTTTCCGATGAACCCACAACTGGTAACGACAAGTTGGAAGGTGCGTCGAGACGCACCCTACAAACCAGGCTTTAGACCCCATTGTAGGTGTACGTTGCAACGTGCCCCTACAATAGAAGAATGTAATGTTTCAGTCCTTCGCTACCGCGCAACGATGCAGACCCCGGCGCTGTCGGTGGCCTGTCTGACCTCATCCTTGTCGAGCACCAGCGTCCGTTCCGCCTCTATCGCCAGACACGTCACGCCGGCATCCTTCAGCGTCTTTACCGTCTCAGGGCCTATCGTCGGG
>JAUVQR010000272.1 GCA_030598065.1 Planctomycetota bacterium
GAGGTGCCGAGTTCCGACCTGTTAATGGAGCGAAAGAACAAGACAAATGATTGACAAAGAGTTTCTGGATATCCTGGCCTGCCCGGTCTGTAAGACTGACGTCAAACTTGAGCAAGATAAAATAGTTTGCGCCAATTGTGGTAGACGCTACCCGATTAAGGACGATATTCCGATAATGCTGGTGGACGAGGCGGAATTGCCGGAAAAAGGGTCCAAGGAAGGGTCCGGTTAACAGGCCCTTACCCCACCCACCATATCATCCCGGATAACAGAGATGTCTTCCCTTGTTCCTGAACGACACATGATGTATAATCCCGTCTTTTAGCAGGGCTTTGACACGATGGGCGCGTTCAGTCGTTGACCGGTGAAACACCTTCACCCTATAGTACTTGAGTTTTCTAATGGACGTACGCCGTATTTAGAGGCTCAAGGTGTACAGTTCTCGAAAAGCCAAAATACCTTCGCAGGCGGGTGCGATAAGCACTCTACTACGTCTGTAATTCAACAAAAATAAGCTACCGTGTAGCGTGGAGTCTGAGATAGAAAATGGATAGGCACTCAATTATCGGGCTTGCTTTCGGCTCTCTGGCAATACTCTCGTACTTCATGTTCTTCCTGCCCTGGATGTATCCGCCGGAAGAGAGAAGCCACCGGCCTGCCGGAAGGCCCACGGCCCCAAGACACGCGACGGCAGACGGACCAAGACGGGCCGCAGAAACGCCCGCGGAAATGCCCGCCGAGTGGGCGCCAAAGGTCCTGGAGATATTGCCCGCAACAGGGGTGCAACCCGTAGACAACATCGTAATTGAAAACGAGTATATCAAGACCGTTTGGACCAGCAAGGGTGCGGTGCTGGTAAATGCGACGCTGAAGAAATACAAGGACTACTCAGGCAACGCCCTGCGCCTGTTCCTGCCGTCAGATTCCGCTCCGCGCACTCTGGCGATAAATGAGATACTTGGCAAGTACGACCTGTCAAACCGCGTCTTTCAGGTGAAAGAAGTGACGCCGGAACGAATAAGCTTTCAGACCTCGCTGGAAAACGAGCTAAGACTGACAAAGACGATAACCCTCCACAAGGGAAAGAGCTATTGTGTTGACGTAGAAATACTGTCGGAAAACATATCCAATAAAGAAATACCTCTAAGGTACTCGATAGTCTCCGCCAGCCAGATATGGCCCGAGGGCACACCGTCGTTAGACACCGCCTCCGTGGTCGGCGTGTCGGTGGGAACAAAGACAAAGCTCATACTGAAGACGCTGGGCGATCTGGAAGGCTCGCCCGAAAGGAACGAATCCCACGGCATAATCTGGGCGGGCGGGGCGGATAAGTATTTTGCCAGCGTGCTGAAATCGTCCACACCCGACCTTATATACGGGGTGACCTCCAGAGAGATTACCGGCGGCAGGACCAAACCGGAGAAAAACATCGAGGTAAGCGTAGAGACCAACAACTTCGCCCTTCTGCCCGGTGGCTCCGAGAAACACCAGTTTCTTCTCTTCCTGGGGCCGAAGAAGGAAAAGGTCTTAAAGGAGTACGGCCTTGTCCAACTACTTAACTTCGGGATGTTCACCCCCGTAAGCAAGGGCCTCCTTCGCGTCCTGAACGCCTTCTACAGTGTTATACCCAACTACGGATTTGCCATAATAATAATGACGATCTGCGTCAAGGCCCTCTTGTTCCCGCTTACAAGAAAGAGCCAGATGTCCATGTTCAAGATGCAAAAGTTGCAGCCCCAGCTCAAACAGATACAGGAGAAATACAAGAACGACAAACAGAAACAGGGGCAGGAGCAGATGGCCCTGTTTAAGAGACACGGCGTAAACCCGATGAGCGGCTGTCTGCCCATAGTGCTTCAGTTGCCTATCTTCTACGCCCTGTTCCGCACGTTGCAACTGTCGTTTGAGATGCGGCAGGCGCCGTTCGCCCTGTGGATACACGACCTTGCCAGGCCTGACATGTTGTACACGCTGGCAGACCCCTTGCCGTTCCTCGGTAACAACATAAACGCGCTGCCCATAATAATGGCCGTTGCAAGCATCGTGCAGATGAAGATGATGCCGACAAACCCCGACCCAAAGATGCAACAACAGCAGCAGTTGATGAAATTTATGCCCATAATGTTCGCCTTTATCCTCTACCATATGCCCTCCGGGCTTTTACTCTACTGGACAACCAGCACCATCCTCAGCATCGGAGAACAAGTGCTCATACGAAGGATGGTCGCAAGGCTGAAATAAAGGTATCTTGGTTAACCAGAACGACACGATTCTGGCCGTCTCCACGCCCCGAGGGAATTCTCTCAGGGCAATCATAAGAATAAGCGGTCCCGACGCCCTCCCCTGCGCAATGAAGTCCTTTAGGGAAAGCTCCCCCCCTTCTACCAACACAGAGACACGGGCCACGTACCGCTCCCTGAAGGGGCACGCAGACCTGGGACACCCCGGCAGCCACGCGGGCGCGCCGGCACAGCTGTATATAATGAAGGC
>JAUVQR010000175.1 GCA_030598065.1 Planctomycetota bacterium
CAAAGGTCTCTTCGGGTATTGATTCGTTGAATTTTTCCCTGGCCTTCTCGCCGGCAAATATCTCAAACCAGACGATTTCTTTCTTGCCGTGGTAGACGGTCTTCACGGCGGCGTCCAGCACGCGTCTTGAGATGGACATAATATCCGGCCCGATACCGTCTCCCTCTATAAACGGTATAATCGGATTATCCGGCACATTCAGCCTTCCATCCGACGCGGTTATAACCTCTCCCCTGTCCGGGGGTGTGTATATCTTGAACGTTACCATCTCAATCTACCCTTTCTGTGCGCTTTGGCGTTGTGATAGTACCATTTGTGGCCTTAACGGGCCAACGAGTTTTTGGGTGGACCTGTAGCTATGCAAGTTTTTCTACCTGCACAAGGTTCGTGTTAAAGGCCGAGCCGCCGGCCATGTCCGCGAGAAAGTCGGGGGTGGTGTGGTTAGTGTTGGCGCCGCCGGGACACCGGGTGCTCCACCACTGTCCCTGGCTTGCGGCCACACCGGGCCTTGTGTTCCCTGCGACCAGGGCCCAGAGCACACATTCACCCCGGTCGTTGAACACCCGCACCCTGTCGCCGGTGCTTATTCCACGCGCCGTCGCGTCATCCGGATGTATTACCAACGTGGGCCTCTTTTCGGCTTCTTGTGAATATGCGCTGTTCGAGAGGGTCGCGTTCAGGAACGAACGGGCGGACGGCGTGATAAAATACAGGGGATAGCGTTTGTATAACTCAGGAGTGGTCTCCGGCCCCTCACAGAGGGGTATATACACCGGCAGTGGGTCGTGGCCGTCGTTTTTCATCCTTTCGGAGTAGAACTCTATCTTCCCCGACGGGTTCTTAAAGGTTTCATTGCGGTACGGTATATAGGGTTGGCCCGGGGCAGTGTCCGGCATGTTTACATGCACGTGTTTCTCTTTTTGAAGGCGCTCAGGCGTGATGCCGTCGAGGGCGGGGTGGCCGGCAGCCAGGATTTCTCCTATTACCTCCCGGCTGGACTGGCTGAAGCATTTTTCCGTAAACCCCATGGCCCTGGCCAGTGTGCTGAACGTATCAAGATTTGACCGGCATTCTCCAACCGGTTCGATTGCCTGTTGACTGAGCTGTATGCTCAGGTCGAAGTAGGAGGCGTGGAGGTCGGTCTGCTCGAACTGCGTGGTGGCCGGGAGTAGGATATCGGCGTATCTTGCGGTATCGGTAAGGAACTGCTCGTGCACCACGGTAAAAAGGTCTTTTCTTTCAAGGCCTGAAATAAGCCTGTTTTGGTTGAACAGTACGGCCAGCGGGTTTGAGTTAAAGACGTACAGCGCTCGTATACCGGGCCTGTTATTGAGCAATACGTCCCCCAGCCGGTTCATGTTGAAACACCGAGCGGAACCGGAGCCGGCAGCGTGTTCGGGTCTCAGCTCATTGCCCTCCATTTCGTCCAAGCTCACCGGAAAGACGGTGCTGGTGGGGAAGAACATGCCGCCGCCCGCGCGGCCCCATACACCCGTCAGGGCGGGCAGGCAGGCGATGGTCCGCACCGTCATCCCGCCGTTTGTATGGTGTTGCATCCCTGAACCCACGTATATGAAAGACGGGACGTTTTTTGCGTAGAGCCTCGCCAGTTCCACGATTGTCTCCGCCTTGACGTCGGTAAGTTTTTCTACTACGTCGGGTGGATATTCTTCCACCCTCTGGCACAACATGCCGAATCCAAAGGTGTTTTTGTCCACGAACCCGCTGTCGTAGAGGTCTTCTTTTATAATGACGTGCATCATGCCGAGCGCGAGCGCGGCATCGCTTCCGGGGCGCGGCTGTATGAACGTGTCTGCTATACGGGCGCCCTTCACCGCGTACGGATTTATGACTACGTACCTGGCCCCCCGCCTCCTGGCCTCTGCGATTAGCGGCAATTGGTGCAGGTTGGTGGCGAATGTGTTGGTGCCCCATGAGATGATAAGCTTGGACTGCGGAATTCCGCGGGGGTCCGCGCCCTCCGAACTGCCCATGGTGTACAGGTAGCCTATGCGGCCTGCCTTGGTGCAGATGGTACGGTCTAGCTGCAGTGTCCCCAAACGGTTGAAAAAGCGTTTGCCGGCCAGTTTGCCCTGGACGATGCCGAGTGTGCCTGACCCGTAAAAGGGCAGTATCGCCTCAGGCCCTTCATCGGAGATTATCTTCTTAAAGTTAGAGGCAATCGTATCGGCCGCGTCATCCCAGCCGATGCGTTCAAACCTCCCGGAACCCTTCGGGCCGGTTCTTTTCATGGGGTAGAGGAGCCTGTCGGGGTTGTAGACCCTGTCGGGGTAATTCCTTGCCATTTTCGGACAGAGGAACCCCCTGGTGATGGGGTGGTCGCGGTCGCCCTCTATCTTGACCAGTCTGCCGTCTCTCGTGTGGGCGATAATGCCACAGGTATCCGGGCAGTCGAGGGGGCAGACACACCTGAAACGTTGTTCACCGGACGTATTTTTCATGACAGTTTTCTGACCGGGTTGTGTGGTGTCACCGGACGCTTTCGCTTCAATGGGACGGCTGGCTCTTCTTTATGTCCATTACCAGGGTGAACAGATACACAATACTACCGGCGGCCACCACCCACAGGTACCACTCAAGCGAGTTTAGCAGCGTAAACCCCAGGAGTGACAGAAAAAAAGAATCCTCATTGGCAAAGGAACGCAGGATTGAGTTTGCCGGGTCGCTCTCCGGCTCTTCCCTCACCGAATGCAGGTAAAAGTAGAGGTTTGAACAGATGAATATCACTACGGCAGCGACGGCTCCGACCGTGATAATATTCGGCGCGTCTAAGTCCCTGTGGATTGCCAGCGCCGAGCAGAAAATAATGCCGCTGAAGACGGCGCTGTCGCATAGCGTGTCAAGCAAGGCGCCGTATTTCGAGGACATGAACTTCAGCCTGGCGACCTCGCCGTCAGAGAGGTCGAGTATTATCGAGGCGTATAATGTCATCGCCCCAAGCACCGAGTACCAGTAGCCTCCCTGCAGGTATAGCCAGCAGGCCGCGAGGCCGATAACGAGGCTCAACAGTGTGATCTGATTGGGCGTTATGGGCAGTTCTACCATTACCCCTGTGACCAGCCTCGATATCTTGCGGCTGACGTGGACGGAAAAGGGGCTGTCCGTTTCCAGGGTCAGCCGCCCGGATAGTTTATTTTTGGATTCGTCCATACTCTGCTGTGAAGTTATTTCCATGCACAGGTCTTTTGTGACGTCAACGGTCTTGACTCTACCCAATTGGAGTAGCATTTCCACAAGACGGCAGGTATTTGTATCCACGCTTCCGCCGCCGGTGTTCAATATCGTAGTTGCGATGCCTCTGGCCGCCCCGGGAGTGGTAAAGACCAGACCCGCCGTGCGCACGTTTGTTGCCGGTGTCGGCGCCGGACTGCCGGGGTGACGGGTCCATGCCCGGCAATCAAGAACGTCGTCTCCGTCCAGCTTGATGTCGCAGTCGCCTTGCCCGGCATCCGGTGAGTCGTTACGAATGGCCATGCGAGCGGCCAAGCCGTCGAGGCCCGCCCCGGACATGCTTCGAATGACGTCCGGGTCGAACACCGTCTCTGACCGTATTATAAGCACGGCCTCCGGGGACCTTCCTTCAAGCAGTTCCGTGAGATTATCACCGCCGGGCCCACACCAGGATATTTTAGAAAAAATCCTGGGGTCTCCGGTGAGAAGCGCCCTGAGCCTCTGGTTTATGTCCGTGTCTCCGTCGGGGGTTCGCACTATAAATTCCTGTATGCCGCCCTTCTGTGCGGACAGGACGGTTCGCTTGAGCAGCGGTATGCCGGCGTGGTCTTGAAGGGACCTTTCCGGGTCTGTTACCAGGATTAATGCAAGGTTAGTCACTGGTATATCGGCCTGAATCACTGAATCTCAGAATCATGGTAAAGTGTCTATACCGGGGTCAACTGCTACGCCTTCTTAAGAGATAAATTACGAACGGTCATTTCACCGAGCATCACGAACGTGTACACGATGGTGCCGGCGGCCACTATCCACAGGTAAGTGGGCAGCATCCCAAGCAGAGTAAACCCTAATAGCGCGAGATAAAAACAGTCCTCGTTTGCGAAAATCTTCTCAAGGGGGCTGGGTTTATTCTCCCACAGGTCTTTTTCCGCAAGGTGGATGTAGGTGTCCAGGTTGGTGCAGATAAACATCGACAC
>JAUVQR010000363.1 GCA_030598065.1 Planctomycetota bacterium
AGGTGTTTGCCCTTGGACCTGAGCTCGTCGAGCCACCATACAAGCTCCTTCCCAATGGACGCCACCACGCCGTCAATCTTGCCATCCGGCATCACGAAGTGTTTTGCCGGGTAAATCTCCAAAAAGTCCTCACGGCTCCGCACCTCGCCGGTCATGGGGTCTATCACGGTGAGCCGGTCTATCTCATCCCCGAAGAACTCTATCCTGTAGCCGAACTCCTCGTAGGGAGGAAAGACCTCCACCACGTCTCCCCTGACGCGGAACGCGCCCCGTTCAAAGGCGATGTCGTTGCGCTCGTACCGTATGTCCACCAGCTTCTTGAGCAATACGTTGCGGTCCATCTCGTCGCCCTTATTTATGGACACGTACATCTCCCGGTATTCTTCCGGTGAGCCCAGACCGTATATGCACGAGACGCTGGCCACTATCACCACGTCCCTGCGTGAGATCAAGGCGCTGGTGGCGGCCAGGCGCAGGCGGTCAAGCTCCTGGTTTATGGTGGCCTCTTTTTCTATGTATATGTCGCGTTGGGGTATGTACGCCTCCGGCTGGTAGTAGTCGTAGTAGCTGACAAAATACCTGACCGCGTTGTGGGGGAAAAACTCCTTGAACTCGCTGTAGAGCTGGGCCGCCAGCGTCTTGTTGTGGGACATAACAAGGGTGGGCCTGCCCAGGGCCTTAATGACGTTGGCCATGGTAAAGGTCTTCCCGGAACCCGTCACGCCGAGTAGCGTCTGGCACGCGGCGCCACCCCTCAGGTTATCTACCAGTTTCTTTATCGCCTCGGGCTGGTCACCCGCCGGTTTAAAGGTAGATACTAATTCGAAGTCAGCCACTCGCCATTCTCCGTCTCGTTACCGGAGGTTTTTTGCCGTTGCCGTAGCCGTAGTCTCCACCGCCGACCTTTATGGAATCCCTGATTGTCTCAAGGACCTTTGGCGTTATAAGCCTCACGTTCAACAACTCATTGACGTCCCTGAACGGGCCGTGTTCTTCGCGGTATTCCACGATGGCCCTGGCCCTCTTCTCACCGATCTGGGGCAGCGGGAGCAGTTCGTACCACTCCGCGGTGTTTACGTCGAGTAGTAACGATAATTCTTCGGGGTCTTGACCTATGACCTTTATATCCCCGGAGGCCAGGTGGTTATCTACAACAAACTTTACACAGACACCGGCTATAAATGTAGAAAACAGCACGCAGAGGACCACAAATTCCCTGCGGGAGAGTTCCAGGGGCTCAAGGACT
>JAUVQR010000201.1 GCA_030598065.1 Planctomycetota bacterium
AGAGTACTTTATCGCCCTTATATAAAGAACAGTTCCAAGGGCCTCTAGCGGTATCAAGACCGCAACCATGATAAAGAATGTGGTGTCCAGCGGCGGAATTTCTATAAACATAAGTGCGCAGACGAGGAACGGCACCGCGTACCCGAACCGCGCCCATGCTATAGTGTATACCCCGCAGTCCTTGAGCGCCTTCTTGGACAGCGCGGCGGTAGACGCCTCAAAGAATGCCGTAAATTCTGAATAATAGAACCATGTCATATTGGTCTCTGAATCCTGTGCCTACAAAGGTAACAGGTGGAAAATGGCCCGTACCGCCTTTGAGACTACCGGGTGCATTTCTATAAAAGGACGATAAATACCACGCCCGTCAGCATTACGACACTACCCAATAGTCTTTCCCTCAAATGGGTCTCCCTGAACAGCAGCCAGCCGTATAATACCGCGAAGACCAGGCTTATTCGCCTGACAGATACCACGTAGGACACCTCTACCATCTGTATGGCGAAGTTGCCTGTTATTAGCGTCAGTATACTTGAGATGCTTATCAAGGAGAACAAGATGGGCCTCGAGAACACCTTCTTCATGGCACTACCGGAGTCTATCACCAAAAGGGGGAAGAGCGCCAGTGCCATCACGGCGGGGTAGAACGCGGCGAAGAACATGGGGCTTGAGTGCAGTATGGCGACCTTGCTGAGGTTGCCGGTTATGCTGTATATAAATGCGACGGCAATCATCAGCAGGGAGCCCTCTTCGTTGAGGATTGCGCGTAAAGGACCCAGCAGCCCCTCACTGGTGGCGTGTACGTTAATCAGGTAGGCGCCGAGTGTGACCAGGATTATCCCTATACCACCGCTCGTATCGGGACGTTCTCCGAGCATGACGTAGCTGGTGCCTACAAGAAAGGCGGGTGTCAGGGCCGTTAACGGTAGGGTGAGTGACAGCGGTGAGTACTTTATAGCCCTTATATACAGGACGATTGCAAGCCCGTTGAGCGGTACCTGTATCACGTTGACCAGAAAGAAGGTTGAGTCGAGGGGCGGTATCTCAATGAATATAAAGAGGCACAGAACGAACGGCAACGCGTATCCGTATCGCGCCCATGCAACCGTGTATACGTCGCAATCCTGAAGGGTTTTCTTGGATAACGCCACGGAGTTGGCCGTGAAGAAGGCGGACAGGATTGCATAATAAAACCAGGTCATCACGCATCTCTAGACTACTGATAAATACAGGCTGCCCCGCATATAAGCAGGACAAGCAGGGCAGCCCTAAAAAAGCAAGAAGCAAGAAAGCAGATTACTCTGACTTATAGGGCTTCATCAACAGCACCCTCTCGCGCTCCAGCTCGTTCAGCCTTTTCAACGTAGCGGCCTCGCTGCTTATGCCGATGTACTTCTTCAAGAGGTTGGACCATGAGATGTAGGTAAAGCCGTTCGGGTTCTGGTGCGCCAGACCCTTTCTGACACAGAAGGCCTCGTTCTCCCACATGTACAGGAAATCCCGCTCTATCTTGCTCGGGTTGCCGTTTTTTGCCCAGAACTCGCCGTAGAAACCGCCGAGTGTGCCGGGTGGGTTCTCCTGCACCGGGGCGGGGGCGTGTGGTCTGTACTGCGGCATCGGGTACAAGGCGCCCTCTTCATAAACGTCCTTCAAGATTGCAAAGGCGTCTTGCAGATAATCGAATACTGCGTCCGATGCCAGGTCCATAGAGGTCAGATAGTCCTCCGAGAATCTGGTGGAATGGCACTGCGCGCAGGTCTCAATCCACACCTGCCTCCTAGCCATCAACTCTTCATTAGTGTTGATGAATTCACTGGGCCGTATACCCTTAAAGAGGTTTTCGTAAAAGAGTATGTCGCCTTCACCCATGATGGCCTTGCGTACCATATTATGTGAGTACTCGCCCTTATAGTACATGTGACAGGACTGGCAGGTCGGGGCCGGGTACTTGGCGTCTTTGATTGGCACGTCCCAGTTCCAGGTGTCTCCTTCTATGGCGTATATGGTCCCGTGCTTTGAATTCATGTAGTACTCAATGTCCGGGTGGTCGGGGCCGTTGTGGCAGGTGGCGCACGCCTCCGGCCTTCTGGCCTCCGAGGCCTTGAACGAGTGTCTGCTGTGGCAGCTGTCACATTTGTACTGGATGTTGTGGCACATGTCGCAGCCCTGGACGATGTTCTTGTCCGTGGCGGCCCAGATGTCGGTGCCGAGGTTGGCGTCATAGGAAAGGGCGTGGCTTTCCCTGCCCTCAGGCCAGCCGGGGATGCCGTAGTCCTTCTCGGACACAAACTCCTCTACCTCCTTGGGGTGGCAGACGCCACAGGTGTCCGGGCCGGGCATTATGAGTTGAGTGTCGTGGCTTATCTCTTTAGCGCCGGGCTTACCGTGGCAGTCTATACAGCCCACGTTGCTGTTCAGACCGTTTCCGAGGCGCTTCTGTATGCTTACCAGCTTCTCACGTTGATGCAGATTGAGTTGAGAAAAGTCGCCGTGAGCGCTCTCCGACCAGGCCTTTACCAGCAACGGCTGCTGCACCACGTGACAGCCGGTACACTGCTCTCTGGTGAATACACCCTTGGGTTCTTCCGGCGGTGTGTAGAATAACTGTGGCGCCCAGTACTTGAACGTAGGTATCGGTTCCCAGTACTCTGCGTACGGTCCCCAGCCCTTCTTTGACTCCGCGCTGTCTCCTTGTGGCTGAGCAGTGGACGAGTATGGCGTGACGGCGGGCTGTTCGTGTTCTGCCTCTTTCTCATTGGAAAAAGCGGCCGAAACGGTCAACACGGTCGATGCGCTTACCAGAAAGCAAATGGATAACAATGCCAAATAATCTCTCGCCCTCATGCGTGTCTCTCCTTTCCTCATCTATTCAGTCAGCGTTTTTTATTGTTTCCGGATTGCTTCCGGAGTGTTTCCGGCCCGGGGCGCAACCGGGTGCTACGGCAGGCGGGGCGGTGTTGCATTATCTCAATTGACCATCTTCTTATTATCGTGGCAGGTAGGGTAGCGGGTTAACGGGCTTGTCGTTGCGGAAGACCTTGAAATGTAATTCCGGTCTGGTTGTGCTGCCGCTCTGGCCCAACTTGGCTATTACCTGCCCGCGCCTCACCCAGTTGCCCTTATGCACAAGGACCTCTGAGTTGTGCGCGTACCAGGTGTGAATGCCTCCATTGTGCCTCAGCACGACCACCTTTCCCCAGCCGTCAGGGTTGTCCGTTACCACTTCCACCATACCTCCTTTAGCCGCCAGTACGTCTTGCCCGGCCTGTGCCTCGATGTCGACGCCGGTATTCCTTCGTCCGGCCACGATGTCGCCGTAGCGGTGAGTGACCATCCCTTTGGCGGGCCATATGAAGCCCTTGCTGGATACGGAAGAAGTGCTGCCGGTGGATGTGGATGTGGATGTGGATGTGGATGTAGATAAAGAAGCGGTCTTGGTGACAGGTGAATAATCGGTGTGGGGTATCAATATCTCAGTCCCCACCTCAATGTCGGTCACGTCTTTGATCCCGTTTAGCTCTATGATGGTCTGGGCCGACACGTTGTATTTCTTGGATATGGCC
>JAUVQR010000153.1 GCA_030598065.1 Planctomycetota bacterium
ACCTAATCGCTACCTGTAAACCTCTGAAGTATCCCGCGTGCTTGCCGTTTCACTCCCTCGGAACGGCAAGGGGAGTGAAACGGTAAATTGTAGGGGCACGTTGCAACGTGCCCCTACAAGATTTTCTCCGAAGGCGAAGCCGCCCCTGGCGCCCTTTGCCGCCCCCATCGCGGCCCCTTCGCTACGCTCAGGGCTTCGGCTCGGAATGACACGGTGGCTTCAGGTAATTCCGCAGAGGCATATCCCGGAATACGGAGGCTCGTACCGCTATTTCTCCTTGGTTGACGCAAGCACTCCACCGGCCTCAGTTTCCCTTTGGCTGGGAGCGACACCTTCTTTCTCCATAAAGGCGTCAAAGTCTTCGAGGCTCGCCTTTATGAGCTTGTGCGGCTGCTCAAGTTTACCCAGCACGGCTTCCTGCGTCTTGAGGCCGTTGCCGGTTATGCTGATTACAATTGATTCATCCCGCGGTATCCGGCCCTGCTCTATAAGTTTTTTCGCCACTGCCACGGTCACTCCGCCGGCCGTCTCGGTAAAGATTCCCTCTGTCGAGGCCAGCAGCTTTATGCCGTCCTCTACGAGCTCCTCATCGGTCACGTCCTCCGCCCAGCCTCCGGACTCCATGATGGCCTTAACGGCATGATAGCCGTCCGCGGGGTTGCCTATCGCAATGGACTGCGCGATGGTATCGGGCTTTACGGGTTTGATGGTGTCCCAGCCGTTCTTGACGGCCGTGGATATCGGCGCCGAGCCCGATGCCTGGGCCCCGTACAGCTTTGTGTCGGCGTCCGGTATAAACCCGAACATCTTGAATTCCTTGATGGCCTTCAAGATCTTGAGTATGAGTGACCCGCCGGCCATGGGCACGACGATGTGTTTGGGGGCCTTCCAGCCGAGCTGCTCCACGACCTCGTGTCCGTACGTCTTCGAGCCCTCTGCATAATACGGACGCACGTTTATGTTGGCAAATGCCCAGCCGTATTTCCCGGCTATCTCCGAGCATAGCCGGTTAACGCCGTCATAGTTGCCCTCGATGCCGATTACCCTGGGCCCGTAGACCAGTGTGCCGACCATCTTCCCCTGCTCAAGATTTACCGGCATAAACACATAGCTTTCAAGACCTGCCTGCACGGCCTGGGCAGCCACCGCGTTGCCCAGATTGCCGGTGGTCGCGCAGGCGACCGTCTTAAAACCAAATTCCTTTGCCTTTGAGAGGGCAACGGATACCACCCTGTCCTTAAAGCTCCATGTCGGATGATTTACCGAATCGTTCTTAATGTAGAGTTCCTTTACTCCCAGGACTTTTGCCAGATTGTGCGCCCTCAGAAGCGGCGTAAACCCCGCTTCGACGCCGACCGTAGGTTCGCCGTCCAGGGGGAGGAGTTCCTTGTACCGCCACATATTTGTGGCTCTGGAGGTAATGATATCTTTTGTAAGGACCTTCTTTATTCCGTCGTAGTCGTACTCTACCTCTAGGGGGCCAAAGCAGAAGCTGCAGACGTGTATCGGCTCCTTGGGATATGCTTGACCGCACTCCCTACACTTTAAACCTTTAACAAACCCCATTATACTGAATCTCCTTGTTTGAGAGAGTATTCTCGTGAGATGCGTGGAAGGGCCAAAAAAAAGCCCCTTCTTGGGATATAAGAAGAGGCGTTATGTCTGCTCTATCTTATCTCCCAAAAGCCTTAGTCAGGTCTTGGAGGACTTAGCACCAGCATCCACCTTTTCTCCGGTGGACCGGTTGCTGTGGTTTCCGAGGGCCTGTCCCTCCACCACTCTCGATAAGATTAAGTAGCCAAGTATAGCTTACGTCGTGCTTTTGTCAAACTAAAATTCCCCACACGACCGTTTATTGCGTTACTCTATACAATTTATGACAAGCCCGGTCAGCAGCTTCGGGTGAAAGAAGGTGGTCTTTGGAGGCATTTTCAGTCTTTCGGAGGCCACGTCCTTCACCTGTTCAATCGTGGTGGGCTTCATGAAGAAGGCCAGGTCGTATTCCTCGTCATTTACCTGCTCAATGGCCTCATGGGCGTCGTGCACGTAGGTAAGGTATTTTTCCTCTCCGGCATGTTCTCCCAATATCTTGTCCAGCACGAGGCCGTGCAGTATCCTTGTGTCCAGTCTGCGGAAACACTTCGGTTCCTCCTTGAAGGCGACGTCCGGGGCCTTATCGTTGACCAGTGACAGCAGGTAGTATTTCTTGTTGCTGCCGACATAGAGCCCGAAGATGTGGTCGGGGCTTTTAGCCAGCTCTCTATTGAGTGAGGCGTAGTCGCTGACCTGTTCCTGAGGTTCTATGTAGAAATATTCTTCCAGTATGTCTACCACGCTGAGGTTCGGATTTTCTTCGGGCACGCGCACCAGCCTGTGTATGGGCAGTATGAAGAGTCCGGGGTCGTTCATGGACACAAGCATCATCATGACGTAGTCGGCGCGTCCGCCCAGGCTGCCTTGTACCTCTTTACTGAAGGTGGTGGCAACCTCGTAGCGATGATGGCCGTCGGCGATAAACAGGGGTCTTTTTTCCATTAGTTTCGACACGGATTCAATGGTGGCCCAGTCACTGATCGACCATGCGCGGTTCCGGCTTCCGTCATCCCACACCAGGTCCATTTCCGGCGGCCCGGACAGCGCGGGCCTGAGCAGGCTGTACACATCCTCCTCCTTTTCCTCCGGGTACAGGGCAAAGATGGGGCTCAGGTTGGCCCGGCAGGCCCTCATCAGGCGAAGCCGGTCCTCTCTCTTCTTCGGTAGCGTGGCCTCATGGGGATAGATTGAGCCTGTCCTCTGGTCCTCAATCTTCACAAGGGCCATGAAGCCCCTGCGGGTTGATTTCTTGCCCTCGATGGAGAACTCTTGTTCGTAGGCGTAGATGGACGCCTGAGGGTCCCTTATCAAGATGTTCTCGTCACGCCACGACTTCAGATATTCCTCCGCCCGTGTGTACTTGTTGCGGAATTCCGTATCGCCGGGGAGGTCCTTGCTAAGGATTATGCGGATTATGTTGTGCAGGTCCCGGTCGTAAAGCTCGTTCCTGGCCGTAGGCGTGATAACGTCATAGGGGGGGCAGAGAACCTTTGAGAGGTCTTTAGCCACTTCGGGGTTGTACCAATATCCCCTGAATGGTGCTATGGTAGCCAGTGTTTCTTACCTTGCGCGGGTTAGACTATGTACTGGTATGCAAAAGGTAGAATCAAACGGTGCCCGCTTCCCAGGAGTTCAAATACTTTTCCTGTTCATCTGTCAGCGTGTCTATGGATATGCCCATGGACTTCAGTTTCAGATCCGATATCCACTCGTCCATATCTTTCGGCACGTTGTGGACGCGGTTATCCAGCGAGCTGTGATTGTTCACGATGTACTCGGTGGCCAGGGCCTGAACGGAAAAGCTCATGTCCATGACGCATGCCGGATGGCCTTCCGCCGCGGAAAGGTTGATGAGTCTGCCGTCGGCCAGCAGATAAATGACACGGCCGTCTTTCATAACGTATCCGTCAACAAATTTTCTTACCTCGGGGCGCTTCTCCACGGCCAGCTCATTGAGGCCGTCGATGTCTATTTCCACGTTGAAGTGGCCTGAGTTGCACACCACCGCGCCGTCCTTCATCACCTCGAAGTGTTTCTTGTCTATCACATGGTAGTCGCCGGTAAGCGTGCAGAACAGGTCGCCTATCTTGGCGGCCTCTCCTATGGGCATCACCCGGTAGCCGTCCATAGTGGCCTCGAGCGCCCGGACCGAGTCTACCTCTGTCACGACCACATTTGCCCCCATGCCCTTGGCCCTCATAGCCACGCCTCTGCCGCACCACCCGTAGCCTATGACTACTATAGTCCTGCCGGCCAGTAACATGTTGGTGGCCCTGATGACTCCGTCCAGCGTGGACTGGCCCGTGCCATAGCGGTTGTCGAACAGGTGCTTGGTGGCCGCGTCGTTTACCGCTATGACCGGAAACTTGAGCATACCGGCCTTCTCCATTGCCCTGAGCCTGATCAGCCCGGTTGTAGTCTCCTCCATACTGCCCTTGACCTCTTTTATCAGGTCAGGGTGGTCGCTGTGTATGGTGGAGACAAGGTCCGCGCCGTCGTCAATTGTCACGTTGGGCTTCTGCTCAAGCGCGGCCTCCATATGCGTTTGGTACGTCTTGTTGTCCTCGCCGTTTATCGCGAACACGGGTATGCCATAGTCACTTACCAGAGACGCGGCGACGTCGTCCTGCGTGGACAGGGGGTTTGAGGCGCAGAGCACCACCTGGGCGCCGCCCGCCTTCAGCGTTCTGACAAGGTTTGCCGTCTCAGCCGTTACGTGGAGGCATGCAGAAATCCTTAAGCCGTCGAGGGTTTTTTCCTTTTCAAAGCGTTCTTTTATCAGTTGCAAGACGGGCATGTCACTGTTCGCCCACTCTATCCTGCGCTTTCCTTCAGGTGCGAGTTTCAGGTCCTTGACGTCGTGCTTCATGCAGTGATTGCCTCCTCCTTTATGCCGGTCTCGCGCTTC
>JAUVQR010000026.1 GCA_030598065.1 Planctomycetota bacterium
GGACTTAGCACGCAGTCTCCATATGGCAGTACCATCGAACCGTTCTTGATTATCGTGCCGAGTATCGAGCCCTTTGGGAACGGGATGTCGCTTAGTTCCTTGCCTATTATTCTTGAGCCGCTCTCGACTATCATTTCTGTTGCCTCTGCCTCTGTCTTGTCAAATAGTTTTGCTAATCCCAGGATAGGTCCGTGGGCTATATGCTGCAGGATAGAGCTTACGGTGATAAGCCGTGGGTTAATGACAACGTCGATCCCGATGGATCCGAATACCGGGACGTAGTCCGGCTCGTGCGTTATGACAACCGTCTTTTTTGAATATTGTTTTTTTGCCAGAAGACATGCGAGTATGTTTTCATGCTCATTTTCCGAGGCCCCTACAAAGAAATCCGCGGGTTCCATGGTGGCTTGCTTTAATATTTCGGTCTCCGTCGCCTGTCCGTGGAGCACGGTCGCGGTCGCAAGCTTGGACGCGGCGGTTTCCGCCTTGTTTTCATCGGGTTCAATCAGTATAACGTTTTGAGCGGTGTCTTCAAGGGCGCGCGCCAGCCGGAGACCGATGCGGGTCGCACCGTAGATGATTACCCCCTGGGTCTCAACGGCGCGCTTGTTTACCATGGGCAGGAAGTACGGCAGGCTTGCTCTGGCCACCAGCACGAAGATATTATCCTCCTGGCATATTTCCATTTCCGCCGTGGGGATTATCATGTCGTCGCCCCTCTGTATTGCGACAATCAGAAACGAGTCCGTGGCGCCTGCTTCTTTGAGCTCCTGTACCTTTCTGCCGACAATCGGAGCGTCAGACGGTACCCGGAAGCCCCGGAACAATATATCGGACTCCGCAAAATCTGCCACATAGATGGCCCCGGGCGTCTCCATGGCCTTCATGATAGTGTCGACGGTGATGGGTATGGGGTTTATCATGCGGTCGATAAAGAACTGGTTTTGTCTCAGGACGGAATTGTCCCTGGTGAACTCCTCGTTCCTGAGCCGGGCAATCTTACAGTCCACTCCGTACCAGTAGGCAAACAGGCACACGGTTAGATTTACCTCGTCGCTGTCGGTGACGGCCAGAACCATATCCACTTCTTTTATCCCGGCGTCCTCCAGGACGCTTGGCGAGTTGCCGTTGCCGTCGACACAGAAGACGTCAAGCTCTTCCGTGATCTTGCGGTATCTGTGCGGGGCGCTCTCTATGACGGAGATTGTGTGGCCTTCACCGGAAAGCTGTTTGGCCAGATTGAAACCTACCGCTCCGGCGCCGACGATGAGTATCTTCATGTATGTTGTCTAGGGCACAATGGACGTTTCTGCCCGACCTCTTTGAGCGTGGGGCTTACCGGTGCTACTCTCGGCGAGCTCGGTGAATTGTTTCCTGAGCCGGGCCCCCCCCAGCTCCGGGTCTTCCAACTGGAATTCGTCTACCAACCGCGGTATCTTTCTGTAATTACCGTTCTTAAAGAGCGTGTAAATGACTTCCAGACGGCCCTCCCACCACTTGGACGCATGTTGGGGTATTTCCCTCATCCATTGAGAGTACAGTTCCAATATGCGGTTGTATTGCTTAAGCTCAGTCAGGCATTCTACCAGGGCCTGCAGTATGATCAGGTCTTGAAGCTTGTGCTCGTATACCAGTATCTCGTATTGGTCGGCGGCCTTTTTCCAGTCTTTTTCTTGTTGATAAGCGATGGCAAGTCTCAGCCTGCTGTTGTGAATCGTGTTCTTATATGCCTCAGACTTGGAGTATCGTGCGATCTGGTTCTCCAGTATCTGGCTCGCCCTAAGGTAATCTTCCCGGTCGAAGAAGGTATCTGCGAGATACTTCATCGCCTCATAAGATTGTATATCAATAGACAACAGGGCGTTTGCTGCCTGTTCCGCGACTCTCTTGTCGGTGTCTCCCATTGCCTGTGCGAGTGGCTCTATCGCCCTCTCGTCCCCAATTTGTCCCAGGGCTGCTGCTGCAGACTCCCTTACGCGCGGACTGTCTTTGGCGAGAAGTTCCACCAGGGCGTCTACTCCCTCGCTGCTTCCGATGCTTCCGAGACTGTCTGCCGCGTACCACCGCACCTTTTCTTCAGGGTCTTTCAGGCTGTTAATAAGGGGTGTAACCGCCAGGGGGTCCTTTATCTTCCCAAGTGCTATAGCTGCCACTTCCCTGACCTGTGGCTTCTCGTTATTCAGGAGTTCCGAGATGGGTATTACGGCGTTTGTGTTGCCAATCTGTCCCAGTGCTTCCGTTGCCGCTATTACCACGGGCTTCGAACTACTGTTCAGAAGGTCTGCCAGCGCTTCGACGACGTTGTCTCCACTAAAATTTGCGAGGGCGCGAGCTGCGTTTTCTCTCACATAGACGTCCTCGTCATTAAGGGCGTACAGAAGGGGTTCTAAGGCGCTTTCGTTTCCCAGTTCCCCTAGTCCCTGCGCGGCAACCACCCTCACGTCCCTTTCGCTGTCGTTTTGCAGCGCCGCAATGAGCGCAGACTGAGTTTCCGGAGTGTCTAACTGTGTTAGCGCCTTTATGGCAGATACCCTGACCTCCGGATACTCACTTCTTGTGGCCTCAATCACCGTCTTTTGGTCCTTATTGTCCGCCGCTTCTTGCAGCAGCGCCAGTGTCTTTTCGGCAAGCTCTCTTTCTAATGCGTAGTTCTTTTCTTGCAGCTCTTCGTTGGCTAACTCCAGCTTTGCGACAGTGTCCTTTTGCCATTGTTCGTGCGTCTTGTACTTGTTTGCCGCCCACCAGTTCTCCCACTCTGAGGGGTTTTTCCCATAGGACTGCTGCGATATGTGCCTTAGGGCCTCCAGAGCCGCCTGCTGGAGTTCACTGTCCTCAGCCTCCTTCAGTATGGTTATTAGAGGCTCCACGGCCTCCTGTCCCATGGTCTGTCCCAGGGCCCACGACAAGAGTATCCTGGATTCCCGGGGAGTGCCGGGGTTCAGAAGGTTGGCCGACATCCGTTGAATGGCCTCCGAGGAATTGAGACTTGCCAGGGCCTCGCGTGCGCTCTCACTTACTTCGGGATTGGCGTCTTCAAGGCGCTCTATCAAAGGCCCCGTGGCCTTGTCGTCTGCCTTGAAACCGAACGCCTTTATGATGGATATGAGCACCTCGTCCTCGGACGCGGCCGTCTTGCTGTTGCTCTGGTCCGGTCCGGTGGCGGGTTGCGAGCGGCTCAGGATGTCCAGCAACAGCTGGAGTTCTTTGTCGCTGTCGAGCCCCAGAAGCGATATGGCCGCGGAACTGCGGATGGCGGGGTCGGATGAATAGAGCTGTTTTGTCCACCGCCTGACCTCTGCGGAGGATGCTGACGCGGCACCGGAGGGTGTCTCCCCGTATACGTGGCTTGTATAGCTACATAATGGGGTTAGAAAGAGCCAACACAGTGTAAGTATAAGTAACTTATTCATTTAATTGGTCTACGGCAGACATCGACTCCACCGCGTAAGTGGCAAAAATATCGTATCAAAACAGTCAAGGGCGGTCAATACTAAAAGTGAACTTCTTTGCGGCGAAGGTGGGGCTGCCAGAAAGGAACCCGGGGGGAAAGTGGCGTTTCCGGGCGGGTTCTTCCAAAAAAAGTTACGTGGAATTCCAGGTGAAAATATGATAAACTCTGGCCTTTCATATGCTGGTTTTCTAGGTATTAAGAAGGAAGATGACAAGAAAGCTGAAGATAGGCGTGGTTCCTTATCTAAACGCAAAACCCATTATTCATGGGTTGGAGGGGCCCGGCGGCAAGGTTGAACTGGTATTCGCCGTACCGTCAAAACTGCCCCGGTTGCTGGAAGATGGGGGGGTAGACGTCGCCATCGTTCCCGCCATAGAGTGTTTCAGGAACAACAGACTTACAGTACTTCCCGGTATAAGTATCTCCTCCAGAGGGCCTGTCGAGAGCGTCCGGTTATTCTTGAAGAGGGGGTACGTGGACGAGGTGAGGACTGTAGCGCTTGACGACGCCTCACGCACGTCGGTCGCGCTTACAAAGGTTATCCTGAAGGAGAAATACGGTCTTTCGCCGCGGTATATCTCATGGCATGTCGGTTCCAGGATGGAAGACACGCAGGCGGACGCCCTGCTTGTTATCGGGGACAGCGCCATGCGGGTCGAGGACGGGTTGCCCTCGCTTGACCTGGGGGCCGAGTGGGACAAGCTTACAGGACTGCCGTTTGTCTATGCGGTATGGGCGTCAACCTCAAAAGAGGCGCTGGATGAAGCCGCGCCCCTGCTGCAGGAGGCCAAGGAGCGGGGGCTTGAGGAGCTTGTTACCATCGCGCTCAAGGAGTCGGGCATATTGGGTCTTGAGCCGGGACTGTGCATCAAGTATCTTACCGAGTGCATACGTTATGACCTGGGCGATGAGGAAATAGAGGGCCTGCAGCTTTTTTGTGATTATACCTCAAAGATGGGCTTGGTGCCTGACGGAGCGGGAATTGATTTATACGGCAGAGGAAATATTAGAGAAGGCGTTGTCAGGAAAGCGGATTGAATTTGAGGAAGGCGTCGAGCTTATACACTCCAATGACCTTACCCGGCTGGGAATAGCCGCGGGCTCGGTTACCGAAAAACTCCACCCGGAGCCTTACCGCACTTACGCCATCGACAGGAATATCAATTACACAAACGTCTGTACGGCCCGGTGCAGGTTCTGCGCCTTCTCAACCGGGGAAGGCGACAAGGACGCCTACGTTATCGCCGAAAAAGACCTCTTCAAGAAGATAGAAGAGACGCTGGAGCAGGGTGGCACGCAGATACTCATGCAGGGCGGTATGCACCCCGGCCTGGGTATGAAGTTCTACGAAGAAATACTCAGGTCTATAAAGCAGAACTTCCGCATCCACATACACGCCTTTTCGTCCCCGGAGATTATACACCTCTCGAAGCTTGAGGGTTTACCGGTAAGCACGGTTATATCAAGGCTCAGGTCCGCGGGGCTTGACTCTATACCCGGCGGCGGGGCCGAGATACTGGTAGACAGGTGCCGGGGCAAGATAAGCCCGAAGAAATGTACCGCGGAGGAGTGGCTCTCGGTGATGAGAGAGGCCCACAGGCTCGGCATGCGGACCACGGCCACCATGATGTTCGGCCACATAGAGACGCTGGAGGAGAGAATCACCCACCTGGAAAGAATCCGCAACCTCCAGGACGAAACCGGCGGCTTTACCGCCTTTATCCCATGGTCCTTCCAGCCCAATAACACTCAGCTCAGCCACATCTCACCCGTGGGTGCGTTCGAGTACCTGAAGACGCTGGCGGTCTCCAGGCTTTATCTGGACAATATACCAAACGTGCAGGCGTCCTGGGTCACTCAGGGGCCCAAGATAGGTCAGCTCGCCCTGAAATTCGGCGCCAACGACATGGGCAGTACCATGATAGAGGAGAACGTCGTAAGGGCCGCCGGAGTGAACTTCATGATGAATAGCGACGCCATAGAACATCTGATTAAAGACGTCGGCTACCAGGCGCGCCAGCGAGACTTCTACTATAGACTGGTCAATTGACCGGCCGGTACACTGCTTGCGGTGTGTGAGGTTGTAAGATGAAAAAACTTCTGTGCATAATAAAGCCGTTCAAGTTGCAGGACCTGCTAAAGGCCCTGACCGAGGCCGGCATTGCGGACGTTGCCATCACGGAGGTAAAGGGCTACGGCAGGCAAAAGGGCCGCCTGGAACTCTATCAGGGCTCGGAGTACGTAATCTCGTTCCTGCCCAAGGTAAAGCTGGAGATGGCCGTGCCGGACGACCGGGTAGAAAAGACCATTGAGACCATCAGGAACGCCACCTTCACCGGTCGCATCGGTGACGGCAAGATTTTCATCTTCGACGCATAAGGGGCTTCACAAGTCAGGGGCAATTCATGAATTGCCACTACCTTAAATATAGCGTGGGTGCTCTGTCACCCATGTCTAATGCTCGATTGGGGACGGAGCCCCAACCCTATATCACTTATTACTCGTAGCGGTTGGGCCGTGCCGGGAGGCAAGTCTGTGCCTATGGCAAGACTTGCTTGATTTTAGGGGTATAGGGGGGTGTCGCAGGTTCTAACCCTGCGCAATCCAAGACCCACGGCTGAAGTCACGCCGTAGACGGATTTACCTTCGACACGACCCCGGGGCACTCACATGTTGAGCACCCTTCACGGCAAAAACTTCTCCGTGTGTTTCAGCTTCCTGGGCAGGTAGGTGTCGATGACGTAGTTAAGGCCGTGCTTGGCCAGTGCCTGCTGCTCGACCCTGACGCCCATATCTATCATCTGTGTGATGGCCTGCTGCCACTCCCTGTGGTGCATGATAAACGGGTCGTTCTTGAGCGCGTCCCGGGCGCGCTTCACGTCTACGTCCTTGAGCGGATGCGTCGGCAGTTTGTATTCTATGATATCCTGCGGTGTCACCCCCAGATACCGCGCGTTCGGTACGCAGAAATACTTGTTGATATGCGCGGCGTTTCCCGAACCCACCTTCAGCGTCCTGTATATGTTGCTTATCCCGTACGGGTCGCCGTCCACAAAGGCGTAGACGGGTATCTTGCCGGACTCCGACAGGCGTCTGATGAACCTGCGGCAGGCCCTGGTCGGCACACCGCCCATAGATACCAGGATGCAGTTCGCCGTCTTCCAGTAGTTATGCTTGACAAGCCGCTGGAACATACCGGCCGTCTCGATGGCCAGAATGAATTTCGCCTTGGTTTCGAACTTGAGATGCTCGACCGTTATGGGCACTGAATACGCCCCGGAGCCGAACTTTGTGCAGTCTATCCGCAGCGGTTTCCCCGTGTCGTCCTTGTCTATCACTATCAGCCTTCCGGCCACGTCGCCGCCCTTCTCCTCCGGGATAAAGCCCAGTTGTTCGCGGTTTACCTCGAACAGGGCCTCGATGTCGTCCATGACGGTGTCCGACTCGGGCTGCTCGTCGAACCGGGCCGTTCCCCAGTTCTTTGAGACGTAATAGGCCTCTCGCTTTGTGGCTATGTCGTCCTGCTCTATCAGCTCCTTCGACAGCGCCATCATCCTCAGCGTCTGAGCGAAGGTCTTTACGGTATTGACGGTCAGCGTGCGTATTTTCTTTGCCCCTTTTAGCTCAAAGAAGCCGGCCTTCGGCCTGTACTTCACGTTGCTCAGCGTCCTGAGCGGAAAGCTGAGCGACGGCTTTTGTTTCTTCAAGATTTTCGCCTGCATCCCCGATGCGGTGTTCTTTATGGCCTTCAGTGTATTTGACACGACCGGCTCCTTTCTGAGACTACAATCAGCACCAAAAAAACATTTCTAACGTAGTGGCCGAGCCTTCGGCCTCGAGGGACTCGGCCCGAAGGCTCGCTCGACATAAAGCAGAGTAAACTCTGCCGCTACAATCTCCAGCAGGAGTTAGGTTCTGTTCTTGTTCTTATAAATTGGATATGAGAGTTCTGCCTCCACGCACACCATATTATATTAATATATTCATTTTCGCGGAGTCGGCAACTATGTAATTTGATTTTATTGCATTTTATTACTTTGGTCTGCAGGAAAATTGTTTTGCTTTTGCGGGGCCACGCAATAAAATTGACTAATACTCTTTTATGGAGCATCACCTGATTGACTTTAAGGCAGGAAAGGGATGTGATAAATGTTCGAGTGCAATCTGGACGTAAGGCAGCGCATACTCAGGCTGGCGTTCGGCATATTGCTGTTGGTGCTGGGGTTCAAGTCGATGGGCTACGGCTACCCTGTCTACGTGTCGATGGGCCTTGCCCTTGGCGGCGCTTTTGTCTTGTTTGAGGGCGCCAGGGGCTGGTGCGCGCTTAAGGCGTTGGGACTCAAGATACCTTTTTAGTTTTATAGTGTTTAGTGTGAGGCTAGATACGGCAATAACTGACGCAGAAGTAATTGAGACATTTTACAGGAGTGGACCTAAGACTTTGTGTCACTCTGAGCGGAGCGAAGAGTCTAGATTCTTCAGTCGCTACGCTCCCTCAGAATGACAGTTGTGTAGGTTTTTCTAGAGGGGCAGTGTTAATCGGCAAAAACTTTTTGTGGAGAGAGTTTTGACATGAACGGCGACATGATGGGTGCGAACGACCCGACCCGGTTTGATTCCGGATGCGACACGCTGGGCCTGGTTCCGATGCCCAAATCGGGGTCCCTGGCCCGCGCGAAGATAGAATGTCTGACAGAGTCCGATTTCAACGTCCTCTTGAACCTTGCTGAGAACAGGGAGGACATTGGTAACAATCTTATCCTTGCCGAGGTCGACGGGGAGGTAAGGTTGTTCTGGAATAACGACATCGGCGACAGCGTCTGCTGGAGGTTTCCTGAAAAGAACAGGGCCGTTGTCAAGGATGCCGTTACGGAAGATTTGAAGTCCAACGAGTCCGGAGCGGGACGCGGCGGGCTGCTATAGTACGTTGTCGATTAGCGGTCTTCTGTGGTGGCCACGACAGGCGGGTTTTCTGGAGATGAAGCCAAAACCCCACTGAATCTGCCGAACAGGGTGAGCGATGTGGAGTCATAGACCTCGACACTGGTAAGACTGCCGTGCAGGTCGGGCCTACCCTCAAACACGGCGATGTGGTTCTGCGGCGTCCGGCCGACTAGCCTCCGTTGGTCGTTCTTGCTGGGCCCTTCCACCAGCACCTCTACCGTCTTGCCCACTTGCTTGCGGTTTTCTTCAAGGCTTATCTCAGACTGCAGCTTGAGTAATTTCTGGTTTCTTTGTTTCTTTACCTCCAGTGGAACGTCGTCGGCAAGCGCGGCGGCAGGTGTACCGGGTCTTGGAGAGTATTTGAAGATAAATGAGTTCTGAAAACGTACAGCCTTCATCAGCCGAACCGTCTCTTCGAAGTCCCGGTCGGTCTCGCCGGGAAAGCCTACGATGAAATCGCTGGCTATGGTGATGTCGGGCATCAGCCGTCTGGCTTCTTCTATCAGTTTGACGTAATACTCAACCGTATGGCCCCTTCCCATCCTTTCCAATACGCTGTCCGAACCCGACTGGGCGGGCATGTGAAGGTGCCGGCACAGCCTTGGCAGCGCGGCCATGGCCTCAAGCGTCTTTGGGGTCATGTCCTTGGGGTGTGACGTGACAAAGCGTATACGCGCGATGTCTGTAACGTCGTGTACAGCCTGGAGGAGCGTTCCCAGGGTTACGCCGCCGGCCAGGTCGTTGCCGTAGGTGTTGATGTTTTGGCCAAGCAGCGTTACCTCTTTGACGCCGTTTTGTGCGAGGGCCTCGACCTCCGCAACTATTTCGTCTACAGACCTGCTTATCTCATGTCCCCTTACCGACGGCACGATGCAGTAGGAGCATTTGTTGTCGCACCCCCTGATGACGGTGACAAATGCCTGGTAGGTGTGCCGTCCCGGCGGGCGGTGTTTGGGGTAGTATGTGATATTGCCCGCTTCACCCGTGGCGAGCAGGTGTTTCCCGTTTCCTTCTAATTTTTCCAGCAAATCGGGCAGCTTGTCGAACATCCTGGTGCCGCAAACCATGTCAACGTGCGGGAATCTCTTGAAGAACGCGCCCGCCTCTTTTTGGGCCATGCAGCCGAGGACCCCTATAAGGAGGCCGGGGTTCTCTTCCTTCCGCTGCCGCAGCTGCGCAAGCCGGGAATACACCTTGTCCTCAGCGCGCTGCCTTACAGAGCAGGTGTTAAATAGTATAACGTCCGCGGAGGCCTCGTCCGGGGCGACCCGGTAGCCCCTTTCCATCAGTACCCCCAGAGAGAGTTCCGAATCGGCCTTGTTCATCTGACACCCGAAGGTGTTTATGTGGACGGATTTTGTTTTCACCCTCAGTCTATACACGTAAGTCGCATGTCATTGATAAGCCCGTATTATGTGCTGCGTATTACACTTTGTTTTGTGACAGATATTCTTTTACTTTTTCTACGGTTAAGCAATATTGAGGAAATAATCTTAGATAAACGTAGACGTCATCGCGGTGAGGAATCTGTAAGTTGTCCTGCGGATGACCAATATCATTTCTTTGCACTCTTAGAAGATGAAGAATGCCTGATAAATGAGTAATTGTGTTCTGAGGTAAAGCTCCTCTGTTACTTTTTGTGACGGCTTCTAATTTGTCTTCAACCCATTTCGTTTTAGCAACCATAGAGATATTTTCGTATATCTTCTTGAAATCCTTTTGTTCTTTTGGGTCATTTAGAGAGTCTAATAGGGCTGCGCATAGAATTAAGAAAGTTCTTTCCGCTGCTATCCCTAGCATCATAGTAGAGGCCAAAAAGCAGCCAGTAGTAAAGCATCTTAGGCTTTCCTTTAAATACTCTACTACAACGTCATCTTGATTAACAACAGTTTTCGAGAATTCACGCAAATATTCAGTTGGGTCATGTGGTATAAAAACATCTCCCTCTTCCAAAGCTCTTTTGCCATGATCGGTGATGTGAAAAAAAGGCAACTCCGGGTTTGCAGGGTCAAAGCCTGGACTAATAATGCCTTGGGTAATAAGTTGCCAGAACACCTCATTGACCAAAATGAGGAATCTCTTTTCAGCTGCACGTTTATCCCCTTCGAGTTCTACTGAGTCTTTGAAATATGCATGGAAATTATTGGGGAATTGGTTCCATCCCGCAGTCTTTAACTTCTTGAGGACGATAGACCTTACTGTTTCAAAGCCAGTTGGGCTGTTTGCAGAAAATGTTATCTTTTCCATTGCTTATGAAGGATGTCTCGTAATATTCTAGTCCGAGCATATTGCGTTAGTTACCAGAAATGTGTTCGGGACCCTTAAAAGGTAATGGGGCAAGTGCCCGATGTTGATGTCTGTTGCCGTCAGTTTATCTTAGGTCTGCCGGCTCTTGTGTCTTTTCCTCTATCCCCCTTTGGCGGGCGGTCCTGCCTTGGCTCCTTCCATGCCCCCTTAGGCCTGTCATTGCGCCGGTCTTTCCGCCCTGGCCCGCCGCCTTCTTCTTCCACTTCCAGTACGAGGCCAAGACGCTGGTACTTTTCGCGTAGCGCCTCTATCCGCTTGCGGTGTTTGGTCTGCAGCCTTTTCTTTTCGGCCTGTTGTTTGCTCTGTAGCCGTTGCATTTCTTCCCCGAACATGGACCTGAGCTGCGACTCGCTGGGGGCTTTTGCCGGCGCTTTTGCGCGGGCTTTTTCTGCTGCTTTTGCGGGAGCTTCTTCTGCTGCTTTTGCCGGGTGGAGCGCACCCTGCAGCGGCGCGCCGGTTGTGA
>JAUVQR010000366.1 GCA_030598065.1 Planctomycetota bacterium
ACAGTACAGCGTACCGTTCAGGCCGACGCCGTCCAGGTTAATAAAGTAGCAGTTGTCCCTTGGCGTAGAATCTCCAGACAGCGACCTGCACAGGTGGAATGCGCCAACAAGCGCCTCCTCCTCCGCGCCGGTGGCCACGAAGGTTATGTCCATGTTGCGAAATCTCTTGCGCTCCCTGGAGATAATCTCGGCCAGACGCAGCAGCGTGCCCACGCCTGAGGCGTTGTCAACGGCGCCGGGCGAGTAGTTGCCCTCTATCATAGATAAAAGCAATATACCCGAGAAATTCACCAGACAGTACACGGCGTAAAGCCAGCCGCCCGGCGAACCCCACCACAGGGCGGCGACTATATAGTGTACCAGTATGTACATGCTGCCAAAGTAGAAAATGCTGACCAGCACCACGCGGTGGATGATAGGTATACTCTGGCTCTTTGAGTCGTAGTGGGCCATGACGTAGACGTGCGGTTTATTGCCGTCATTACCATTCTTGCCGTTACCGCCGCTTCCTGTTGTCGCGATAATGTTCCTCGATTCCTGTCTGCCTGTGAAGGGGATGTCCCTGAACAGAAGCCCCCTCAGCGTGGCCACAAACGGCACGCCTGACATGGCGCGTAGCACCAGAAAGAGCATACACGTCACCAGCACACCGGTGAGGAACGGGTTGCACGGGAACAGGAAGAACACGACCAAAAGCGAGATTAATATAGAAGCGATGGTTATCTTCAGGAGCAACCTGCACACCGTGGAGTAACTGAAGACATCCTGGTGGACTTCAAGGCCGAAGCCTTTCAGCTTATCGGTGATATACTCTACCGTCGCGGCCTCACCCGGCGAGCCCGTACGGCGGGGCCTGGCGACCGCGCATGCATATTCGTACGCCTTACGCGCGTCAAAGGCCTTCATTTACATCCCTCATTAAGAGACATCTGTAAACCCCGAACCCATCCGTCACGTCTCATCTATTCTACCCTCCATACGACCACTTCCACCGAACCTCCCTCAAAGTAATTATCGCCGCATCCCCCTCCCTTTTGAGGGGAGGTCTTCTGCCTCACCCCCCCCTCCCTTTTGAGGGGAGGTCTTCTGCCTCACCCCCCCCTCCCGTTTGAGGGGAGGTCTTCTGCCTCACCCCCCCCCACCCGTGAG
>JAUVQR010000210.1 GCA_030598065.1 Planctomycetota bacterium
CTCAAAAAAGAAATTGATGTCTTCTCCCTGCAGCCCCGCATAGCGCTCAGGCGCAAAGTTCATGATAAGGCTGCCGAGAATCATCAGCCCGGTGGTGGAAAAACCCAGCAGGATTCCAAATTTCTTGGACTTAAGCATGTCGTAGGTCTTATATAACATGGCGCATCATCCAAAACTGTGAGTGCTGGCGATAAGGAAGCTGGTTCCAACGTAAGTCATCATCATGATAAGGAAGCCTATGACGGCCATATACGGCTTATACGGCCGCAGCGCGGGCCAATGGTCCACGTGAATGCACGTCGCGTAGAAGAGCCATACAATCACCGACCAGACCACCTTCGCGTCCCAGAGGAAGTAACTGCCCCAGGCCACAAACCCCCACAACCCGCCAAAAAGCATAGATATGGAAAAGCCTAACATACCGTACATAAAACCCCTGTCTATGAGATCCATCATGACCCCCTGAGAGGGGTTTGGCGCGTTCGCCGTTGTACCCTCGGCCTCCGGCTCGGCGCCGGCGAAATACGCCACCGCCGCGGCAAGGCTTGAGGTCCAGTACGCGTAGCACATGAACGTCAACGGCACGTGAAGGAGGTACCAGATGGTCAACATCAACGGAGGCGGATAACTGAGCCCCTTGGGCCAGAACGCCGCGGCCACCAGAAAGACGTAGCCTACGCCGAACAATACCGTCCTGTACAGGGAAGATTCTACGCCCCTGTAGATGTAGAGCACAATGAAGACGGTGAAAGAGAAACCGAAAAAAGATTCGAATTTATTGGTCAGGGGGAAATACTCTATAGCCATCCCCCTCAGCACCACGGCCAGCAGTTGCGTGGCCAGCCCGAGGACAAGGACAAAGCTCCTCGTATTCTTATCCGAGAAGTTGAAGTACCAGTACCCGGTATATATGGCCAGAGACAGCCAGTAGCATAGTATAGACAGGTTGACCAGACTCTTGGGGTCCAACGGTATACACCCTCCTCACAGGATTCCAAAGCGTCCTATTTAACATACCGGAGGTAACAAAAGCAAATGCAAATATCATTCGACACAAAGCGCGGCACAAGGCCGGCGCTTAATCGCAGCGCAGCATCGGCGACAAGATACTTAGACATACCGTTGGAGTCACGGTATAATGCACTTGGAAAACGTCCCGATCCGGGACACACGGAGGAGCGCCTGAACCGCCTGATGCCGTGTGAAAATATAAGAGAGATATAAGGATGTCAAACGACACCTGCAAATGGGAATCCGCCGTACACCCGCATAAGTGCAATGAGCCGGTACTTACGTCGTTCCGGACTTACGCGGAAATATCGGCCCCCGCCCAGCCGCATCGCTACTGCATCCTCCACTCAAGCAGGGGCGACAAGGACGTGCATGAATTCGCCCGGAAGGTCGAGGAAAGGATGCGCGCGCCCGAAAAGATAGACCTTATAGACTGTCATTTCCCGAAAGATTATGATTTTAACCTTTGCGAAGGCCGCACCTTTGACGTGCCCGTACACCTGAGCGGGGCCGTCTTCTCACGCTCCAGTTTCAACGACGCCAAGTTCCTTAAGCCCGTGTATTTCATCGGCGCCACGTTCGCAAACGCAGCCTTCCGGGGTGTCACCTTCTCGCAGGGTGCGTATTTTATCGGCACAAAATTCTGGCAGGAAGCAGACTTCGGCCGGGCCCACTTTGAGTGTGAGGCAGATTTCATAGGCGCCACATTCGCTCAAAGGGCGGACTTTTCAGGGACCTCTTTCTCCGGTGAAACAAGCTTCAATAACGTCGTCTTCTCCACCAGCGGACGCTTCTTCAAGTCAACTTTCGATGACGTGACGTTCACAAGCACAAAATTCGAGAGGGGTGCCAACTTCGAACAAACGGCCTTTAGCGGCTGCGCGGACTTTACCAGGACGGAATTCCGCGGATGGACACGCTTTATCAAAATTACCAAGAAGATGCCGTGGTACGGCATCTTCAGATACACCCTTTTCAGCGACAACGTGACCATTCAGGAGGTAGACCTGTCAAGATGCTCTTTTCTGCACTCTGAAATAGACAAGGTTGACTTCAGGCACTGCCATTTCGGCGAAGAGAAAGAATACTTCCTGGGCTTCATTCCCATCTCCAGGAAGAACGTCCTCTGTGACGAGTCAACGGCCAAGACCAATCTCGATTATGACATGACCAGCAGGGTATACCGCGACCTGGTAAAGAATTTCGATGAAAAGGGAGACCGTTACATGGCCATCGACCTGTTCTACGGGGAAATGGAGTGCAGGAGGAAGCAGATGGGCCGGTGGGGCCGCAGCTTCTCTGTCCACGCCCTGTCACGGCAGATTACCGGTTACGGGGTAAGATTCGCCCGCAGCGCATTCTTCATAGGCATGCTTATATTGGTGTCCTGCCTCTTTTACCGGTATCACGAGGGGCTGGAGCCGGGCGAGGCGTTTAACCAGAGCCTCTTCGGTATCAACGTCCTGCTGGCGCACGTCTACCACTACTCAGAGAAGCTCTCTTCGCTGGGTATAGCGTACTTCTGCTTCGAAATAGTGCTCGGCAGTTTCCTTACCACGTCTTTCGTCTTGATACTGCAGCGCGTCTTCACCCCGTTCAAGTAGAAAACTTCCATCCGGCCCGCGGCCTGCCAGACAAATTACGCGCAGACGTAAGAGACAAGAGGCAATAGATAACAGACAGCGGAAAAAGTTCTCGCCCGCACCTCTCAGACAAGCAACACCCAGACGTAAGGGGCAGGGTGTTAGAGGCAAGATTACCACTCGCCCTTCGAGACCCTCTTGTCGTGCAGTACCTCCCAGACGTAGGCCGGCCCTTTGACAATCTTGTCGTCAAGCGCGTCCTTATGGACCGGTACCATCCCGTAGGCGTGTTCAAAGTCCGCCTTCCCTATCGTCTGTTCCGGCGCGCTGGTGTAGAACTTGTCGCCGCTAATCTTGTACGTAAACCCCTGACCGTTGTGCGCGTGAAAGGTCTCTCCCGCGTGGGCCACTATGCGGCCCCACACCTCATCAAACTTTGGACAGTTCTCAGCCTTGTCTGCCATTGGATTCATCTCCTCTCTTCAGCTTAACCTGCGATACACAAGGTAGCACTTAACGATATTATCCGCATCGGTATCGGTATAAAAATGAAAAACCCCTTTTAATCTCAGGCTAAACCGGATTGCAGAGGATTACAAGGTCTCGAGGGTGGTAGGAGAGAATTTTTCAACCGTGTGTGGATACTACAAATCTGTATAGGTATGCGCGTCCCCGTGAGCGTACGAGACAGCCGTATGCACTCA
>JAUVQR010000190.1 GCA_030598065.1 Planctomycetota bacterium
CTCTCCGGCACAACGTTAGCGGCCCAGGACCCTGACATCCAATACCTGATTGAGCGTATGCAGGCCCTGGAGGAGACGGTCAACACGCAGGCCGGACAGATAGAGTCCCAGAGGGCTGAGATAGAGGACTTAAAGGCCGTCCAGCGACGCAGCGGTGGGACCCCGACTTACAGGGGAGTTGCGTATAGGTTGCCTGAACCGGAAGGCTCCGGGCATGATATTTCAGGAGAAGATCTTGAAAATGCGATAAAGGACTATCTGGGGACCGAGCAGGGCAAGGAGATTATCGCCAAGTCCTCCCCGTCCAAGCTGAAGACCGGGTACCAGGTCGGTAAGGGTTTCTACCTCGAGACGCTGGACGAGAGATTTAAGCTGCAGATATACAACAGGCTACAGGTGCGTTATACCTATGAAGATGAAGACGGCTCGCGGGACACAAATTCGTTCCGGATCCGGCGGTACAAGGTCAAGTTCACGGGCCATGCCTTCACCAAGGACCTGACGTACAAGGTCCAGTGGAATCTTCCTTCTAGCAGCGGCCGGGGAAAACTGGAAGACGCCTGGGCGAATTACAAGATAACGGACTGGCTTCAGTTGCGCGGCGGACAGTACAAAGTGCCGTTCAACCGCCAGAAAATAACGTCATCGTCCAAGCAGATGTTCGTTGACAGGTCCCTGGCCAACGGCGTATTTAGTCTGGGTTACGACATCGGTGTGATGGCACATGCCAAACCCTTTAACGGCCTGTTTGAGTACAATCTTGCCATGATGCAGGGCACCGGTATAAACGCCACGAAGAACAGCAACAACCAGATGCTGTACGCCACAAGGCTGGTGGTAAGTCCGTTGGGTAAATTCGACAACTATGTGGAGTCCGACATCGAGCACCACGAGACTCCGAAGTTCGCGTTGGGCGGCGGGTTTATGTCGAACAACGGATCGAAGATATTTTTCGACGATGAAGTAACTACCTTCAAAAGGGACGTAAACGTGAAACAGGCCACGGTAGACCTTATCTTCAAGTGGCGCGGTTTTGCGTTCACGGGAGACGGTTACTGGAGGAGGCTCGACGCGCACAGCGGTGAGAGCGGCTTCGCGCGCAACGGCATCAACGCCAACGGCTATACGTTACAGGCGGGATACTTCATACCGCTGCCATATGTCCGGAAGCGCCTCGAATTCGCCGGACGATTCAGTTCCGTAAACCCTGACACCGACATCCCCAAGAACTCAAAGTCAGAGATTGGTGGAGGCATGAACTGGTACTTTAACGGCGAGAACAACAAGGTTCAGGCCGATATCAGGCACCTGACCACTAAGAAGAAACACCCTGAGGAGGATGTAAATAATACCGAGTTCAGGCTGCAATATCAGTTGGTATTCTGACGGTCTTACTCATGGGAGCAAGACCGTTTTTGCCGGAAGAGGCAAGAAATTAATTAGCATATTGGCAAAAAAGCGGTAAATCTGGTAAGTTAGCGACAACCGTCGGTAGAAGGCTCTGAAAAGAGTGGCGAAGGGCCTGAAACTAAAGGTGCTTGCCGAAGAGATAGGAATGAAGCTGGCGCAAGGCCAGTGTCCGATTTAACAGGGCAGAATAAAATAGTGGCGTCTCTTCTGTAAAGTTCCTACCTTACGTTTGTCATGTTGCACTCCGCTCATTTACCATATAACGCACCGTCAATTGCACCTGTTTCATGAAGACCCGGCGTTCGTCTGTGGATGTTATATAGCCGGTGACTAACCTGCTTGCTCTCAAACCCTGTATTGCCCCTTATGGTTTAGTCCAAATAATTTTGAGACACTTCGCCTCTGCGACAGAGAGATTTAACCAAACCTTAACATATCCTTAATAAGAACTTAACGTTATGCTGGTAGACTTTTGTCAGTATGAGAAATGCGAATAGATGGAGAAAAGAGATGAAGAAGTTTCTGACGATACATGCGTGTTTGCTGGCGTTCGTGCTTTCTATATCGGCGCCCGCAGATCTGACCTGGGCAGACGCAAAGGGCCGTATCAAGATAGACGGCTCAAGCACCGTCTACCCGATAACCGAGGCGGTGGCGGAGGAGTTTCTGGGGAAAAGCCCCAAGGTGCGGACAACAATAGGCATCTCCGGCACCGGCGGCGGATTCAAGAAGTTCGGCAGGGAAGAGGTGGACATCATCAACGCCTCACGCCCTGTAAAACCAAAAGAGGCGAAGCTCTGCGAGGAGAACGGTGTTGAATACATAGAGCTGCCGATCGCCTATGACGGGCTTGCGGTGATGGTGAACCCCAAGAATGATTGGTGCGACTCCTTGACGGTCGAGGAGCTGAAGATGATATGGGAGCCGGCGGCCGAGGGGAAGATAATGAGGTGGAACCAGATACGTCCGGAATGGCCTGACAGGGAGATTCGTCTCTTCGGGCCGGGCATAGATTCCGGCACCTTTGACTATTTTACAGAGGCCATCTGCGGCCAGTCCGGGGCCAGCAGGGGCGACTTTACTCCCAGCGAAGACGACAACATCCTCGTCCAGGGTATTGCCACCGACGTGGGCGCCCTGGGTTTCTTTGGCATAGCGTATTATGAGGCAAATAAGGACAAGCTCAAACTGGTGGGTATCGATGACGGAAATCCCGCCAACGGAGACGGGCCAATCAAGGCCTCGGTTGACAACGTGAAGAGCAATACCTACCAGCCGTTATCCCGGCCTCTTTTTATCTATGTGAATAAGAAGGCCGCTGAACGTCCGGAGATCGTGGAGTTTATCAAGTTTTACATGAACAGCGGCGGCCCTCTCGTAGAAGAGGTGGGTTACATACCGCTTTCAGACAGGGCCTATCTCCTGGCCTACGAGCGCTTTGAGAGGGGTGTTACAGGTTCTATGTTCAGTAAGGAAGGCTCTACGGTTGGTGTGAGTCTTGAACAAGTGCTAAGCGAATAGGAAAATGACTGCCGGTAACCACAAAGGCCGAAGGCCTGACGTTGCCTACAGCATCAGGCAACAGAGGAAAGGCTCTCACATTAGAGAGGTGGCTATCCATGGGGCGTTCATGGCCTGTGGCCTCCTGTCCATACTTACCACCCTTGGTTTTCTGGGGATACTGATATATGAAACCGTCGGGTTCTTCCGCGAGGTCTCATTCATGCAGTTCTTTGGCGACACGAAGTGGACTCCCCTGTTTGTCAGCAAGCACTTCGGCATATGGCCGCTTCTGGTCGGGACCCTGCTTGTGACGCTAATCGCCATGATAGTAGCCCTGCCTATCGGATTGTTGTGTTCCGTTTATCTTAGCGAATACGCGCATCCCGGCGTCAGGAAGGTGGTAAAGCCGATGCTTGAGATATTGGCGGGTATCCCCACCGTAGTGTACGGCTATTTTGCCCTGTTATTTGTCACGCCCATGCTGCAGAAGGTGATACCCGGTATGGCCGGGTTCAACGCCCTCAGTCCCGGCATAGTGATGGGAGTTATGATTCTGCCGATAATAGCCTCGCTGAGTGAGGATGCGATGTACGCCGTGCCGCAGAGCCTGCGCGAGGGGGCGTATGCGCTGGGCTCCACCAAGCTTCAGGTGTCTTTCCTGACCGTAGTGCCGGCGGCCTTCTCCGGCATAACGGCCGCGTTTATGTTGGGCGTATCGAGGGCCATAGGCGAGACCATGATTGTCGCCATCGCCGCAGGCCTGCAGCCGCGGCTCACGGCCAATCCCATTGAGCCGATTGAGACCATGACCGCCTATATCGTCCAGGTGAGTCTGGGCGATACGCCCCACGGGACCATAGAATAC
>JAUVQR010000254.1 GCA_030598065.1 Planctomycetota bacterium
ATGAGACACCCTCCAGTTCAAAAAGCAAATATCGTCTTAAAAAAATTGCGGCAATACGGAACCGCCTTACAACAAACTCCTTACAACGAACCCCCTTCAGCGAACTCCGCACAACCATCATCCAATGACGAGTAAAACAAAGAATGTTGAGGTATATAACATTTAACTAGCCTCTTGTCAAGAGATTAAAGACAAAAACGGCACAATTTTCCGGATGACACTTTAACGCCAACATTCGGCTAAATCACCCTCTTAATGCGATATATACGACCAATATTCTAAAACTTGACCTGCTACCGGCGGTTCGCTAAGCGTATCCTCTCCCATCATCCGGAGATATCACATGTAATCCCTTAGTATTACACAACTTAACCTTTCTTGCTGGCCTCCCATATCATATCCATCTCCTCAAGCGAACACTCTTCGATATCCTTACCCCTTGCGGCAAGCTCGCTCTCTATCCTTCTGAAACGACGAATGAACTTCTTTACGGTCTTGTGTAAGGCCTCCTCCGGGCTTACCTTTAAGAACCTGGACAGATTGGCCGCGGCGAACAGGAGGTCTCCTATCTCTTCTTCAATGTCCTCGTAACTGCCCTGAACCATAGCCTCCTTGACCTCTTCAAGTTCTTCTTCAACCTTTGCAATGACGTCCTCTACCCTCTCCCAGTCGAAACCGACCCTCGACGCCTTTTTCTGGATCTTATGGGCCTTTTGAAGGGCGGGAAGGTGTTTCGGAAGGGTACCGAGAACGGACTTTTCTTCCTCGTCCTTTTTTTCCTCCATCTTTATCTTATTCCACATCTTTATTACCTCTTCGGCGGTCCTCAGGCGCTCCTCCCCAAAGACATGGGGATGCCTGGAGGTCATCTTGTCCAGACAGGCCTTCATAACGCCGCCTATGTCGAATTCACCCTTCTCGCCGGCTATCTGTGAATGAAAAAAAATCTGAAACAGCAGGTCGCCCAGCTCTTCCTTCAGCGCCTCGGTATCATTCTCGTCTATCGCGTCAATAACCTCATAGGTTTCTTCAACAAGGTACGGCTTGAGGCTCTGGTGCGTCTGTTCTTTATCCCAGGGACACCCGCCCTCATCACGCAACCTGCGCATCAACTCCACCAGGTCTTGAAAACTCTTTTCCCGGCTCAAATCACATTCTCCTTACAACTCCAGGGGCCCTATGCCGCCGACTTAACGGCACGAATGAACTCTTTGATAAGCCGTTTATCCTTCTTGCCGGGCCTGATTTCAACCCCGGAAGACACGTCCACGGCAAACGGCATCGCCGCCTCTATGGCGTCTCTCACGTTTCCGGGGTTCATTCCGCCGGCAAGTATTATGGGAACAATCCCTGATTCCCCGGCGCGCCTCGCAACGGCCCACATAGACGGCCGGGACTTACCGGTGCCGCCCATCCTTCCCTTCTCATATGTATCGAACAAGAACGCGTCTGCTCTATAGCGTTTTAGCAGGGCCAGGTCTCTCCCGTCCCTCACCCGGAGGGCCTTCACGACACGAAACTCTTCCCTCAGCCCGTCCACTTCCTTCTGCGGTTCATTGCCGTGCAGCTGTATGGTGTCAAATCCGCAGTAGCGCCCTGTTTCGGCAACCGTCTCCACGCCTTCGTCAACAAACACCCCCACACAGTTGACAAAAGGTCCCAGCGACCTCACGATTCGTCTTGCCTTTTCGGGAGAAACCCTGCGGGAGCTTGGCGCAAAGATGAAACCCAGCGCATCGGCGCCCAGCTCTACGGCGTTCCTGGCGTCCCGCAGGTTGGTTATGCCGCATATCTTGACCCTAACCATCCGCTAGTGCCTGAAATGCCTTCGGCCCGTAAAGACCATCGAGATACCGTGCTCATCGGCCGCGCCGATTACCTCATCGTCTTTGTTGGAGCCGCCCGGCTGGATTATGGACACAACCCCCCCGCGGACCGCCGCGTCCACACCGTCTCTAAAAGGGAAAAAGGCGTCAGACGCAAGCACGGAACCCGCCGCCCTCTCCGACGCCTTTTTTATGGCTATATCTACCGAGTCCACACGGCTCATCTGCCCCGCCCCGACACCCACAAGCGTGCCGTCCTTGACCAACACTATGGCGTTTGACTTCACGTGCCGGGATACTATCCACGCAAGGCCAAGGTCGCTGAGTTCCCGCTCCGACGGTTTCTTGGCCGTCACGTTTTTTATGTCCTTCATGTCGTCACCGACCGTGTCTCTTGTCTGGACCAGCATCCCCCCCACAACCCTCTTCATGTCCAGTGACGCCCTGTCGACAAGGCCTCCGCCCAACTCACCCGCGCGAAGTATTCGCAGGTTGGCGCCCCATTTCCGCTTTGTCTTAAGCACTTCCAGCGCCTCGGACGTAAAATCGGGCGCGACCACCGCCTCCACAAAATGGCCCGGAGCGGCAATCTCCTCGGCCGTCTCCACGTCCACACAACGGTTAAGGGCGACAATAGAGCCAAAGGCGGATACGGTGTCGCCGCTGTAGGCCCTTCTAAACGCGTCGGACAGTTTTCCCGCAATCCCCGCGCCGCAGGGGTTTGTGTGCTTTATCACCGCAGCCCCCGGCTCGGCAAACTCTTTTACCAGCTCAAGGGCCGCGTCCAGGTCAAGTATGTTATTGAATGACAGTTCCTTTCCCCACAGTTGTTCCAGACGTGATACGCAAGGTTCCGTA
>JAUVQR010000305.1 GCA_030598065.1 Planctomycetota bacterium
CGTTCCGGTCTCATGGTGGCCTCAGCCAGCCTTGCGATTGGTATCGAAGACGTGTTTGAGGCAAAGATAATCTCCGTGGGGCACATGGTGTCCAGCATCCCGAACAGCTCCTGCTTCAGTGACTCGTTCTCGCTGACCGCCTCTATGATTATGTCCACGTCGCGCAGCTCCTCCAGGCGGACGGTTCCCGCTATCCTGTTTAGTATCTCATCCTCCTGTTCGGGTTCGAGTATTTTTTTCTGTATCAATTTGTGTATGCCCCACGAGGTGCGCTCCATCGCCCTCTTGAGAAGCTTCTCGCTCAGGTCCGCGAGGGTGACGTCAATCCCGGCAGTTGCCACGGCCTGGGCTATGCCCTGGCCCATCTGTCCACCTCCAACCACGCCTACGCGTTTGATATCCATCCCTGTATTCTCCATATTAAATACGACGCGCCCCCGCGGCTACACCGCCTCTACCGCCAGCGCCACCGCCTCGCCTCCTCCTATAGATAGAGCGGCGACGCCCCTCTTGGCCCCGCGTCCCTTCATGGCGTAGAGAAGAGTGGTAAGCATCCTTGCGCCGCTTGCGCCCATCGGGTGGCCCATGGCAATCGCGCCCCCTCTTATGTTGAGCCTGTCGGGGTTCAGTTCAAGCTCCTGAGAGACGGCAAGACAGGTTGAGGCAAAGGCCTCGTGTATCTCAAAAAGATCTATATCCTCTACCGTCAACCCCGTCTTCTTTAAAAGGTCCTTTATGGCGGTAACCGGCGCGAGGGGAAACAACTCCGGCAGCAGCCCCGCCTCGGCCTGTCCTATAATCCTTGCCATAGGCTTTAACCCAAGGTCCTCAACCTTCGCCTCGGAGGCCAGCACCAGGGCCGACGCGCCGTCACTTATCTCCGAAGAATTTCCCGGCGTCAGCACGCCGCCTTCCTTGAACGCCGACGGCAGCTTCAACAGGGCCTCCCTGTTGTAGCGAAGGGGGCATTCGTCCTCCATCACCGTGACCACACTCTTGTCCTTCCCCGGCGTCTCCACCGGCACTATCTCCTCGCCGAAATCCCCCTCACGCTGCGCCTTCTCGGTCTTCTCATAGCTCTGGATGGCGAAATTATCAACGTCTTCTCTCGAAAATTTATATCTCTCCGCGATACTCTCGGCGGCCGTGCCCATGTGGTAATTCTTGTATACGTCCCAAAGGCCGTCACACACCAGCGTGTCCAGCAAATAACCGTGCCCCAGGTGGTAGCCGTTGCGGGCCCTGTCCAGTATATAGGGCGCGCGGCTCATACTCTCCATACCGCCCGCGACTATTACCTCCGACTCACCGGCGGATATCAACCGCTCCGCAAGCATAACCGCCTTAAGACCTGAACCGCACACCTTGTTTATCATGAGAGTGGATACGGAGGGTGGGAGTTGCGCGCCCAGGGCCACCTGCCGGGCGGGCGCCTGGCCGAGCCCGGCGGAGAACACGTTGCCCATTATGACCTGTTTCACCTCCTCCGGCTCTACATTGGCCCTATGTATCGCCTCGCCGACCACAATGGTCCCCAGCGTCGTCGCCGCAAGGGGACTGAGGCCGCCGCTCAAGGCGCCGATAGGGGTTCTGCAGGCACTCAGTATGACACAGGGTGGGTTCATATAATAGTCCTTGAAACTTTTTCCCAGAAATGTCTTACGGTATTTTACCCCAAGCCACACCCATTGCAACCTGGTTTTGAGACGGCATAATGAAGAGTATACGGTGCGTCAAGACGCACCCTACACTAACTTAGTAAGAAATACAGGGGCGACCCGGCGGGTCGCCCCTACCTTAGCAGAGTAAACTCTGCCACTACAGTATATTTGTAGTTGCCCGATTCATTGGGCTATTTACATACGCCCCATATCACGCCTGGGGCGGATGCACCTCTGGCGCAAACGGGGCAGCTACAATTGGGGCAACAAATGATAATAAAGTAGGCCGGTAGACAACGAGGTTTATCCTCGTTGACAATCAACGACCTAAAGGTCGTCGTCTACCAGTTGGTTCATAACCTGTCCTCCAAACAAACTGGCAAACTTTCAGCCTA
>JAUVQR010000282.1 GCA_030598065.1 Planctomycetota bacterium
GACTACGCAAAAGAAATCCTGCCGCTCTTCAAGTCCTTTGGGTGCAAGCTCGTAATGGAGCCAGGGCGTTTTATCGTAGGTAACGCCGGCATAATGGTCACCAGGGTTACCTATAACAAGGAAACCAGCCACGGTAAGCGGTTCGTCATATGCGACGGTGCCATGAACGACCTGCTCAGGCCGTCCCTTTACGACGCCTTTCACAGGATATGGCCCATAAGGTCCATAGTGCCCATGCCGGAAGTGTTGCGCGATAAAGGGCTGAGGAAGACCAAGGGGATGGTAATGGCCGATATAGTCGGCCCTGTATGCGAGTCGAGCGACTACTTTGCGAAGGACAGAGTTATCCCGGACGTTAAAGACGGTGAGTGCCTGGCCATATTCAGCGTGGGTGCTTACGGTTTTACGATGAGTTCTAACTATAATTCCCGGCGCAGGCCCTGTGAAGTACTGGTCAACGGCAATAAATTCTGTGTTGCAAGGCGTCGTGAGACATACGAAGACCTGGTGGCATGCGAGATATAGGTCCTTACGGACCCCCCTTTTTTTGGAAAGAAGATGCCCAGATACTATCCCATATACGTTGACGTAAGAGACAAAAAGTGTGTGGTTATAGGCGGCGGGGACGTGGCGTACAGGAAGGCCGTCAGCCTCAGGGAGGCGGGGGCACAGGTAGTGGTAATCAGCCCCGAACTGACCGAGGAATTCCTGAAGGAAGAGGGTTTCATCATACTGCGCCAGGAGTATGAACAGAAATGCCTTGAGGGAGCGATGCTGGTGATCGCCGCTACCAGCGAGCAGGAGGTCAACCGGAGGGTCTGGGAAGAGGCGTGCAGGCACGGGCTGCTGGTAAATGTCGTAGACCAGCCGGAACTCTGCAATTTTATAGTCCCATCGGTTGTCAACCGTGGCGAACTACAGATAAGCATCTCAACAGGCGGGGCGAGCCCCGCCTTCGCGCGCATGATGCGCCGGGAACTGGAAGGGTATTTTGGCCCTGAATACGTTGACTTCATAGAAATTCTGGCCGCGCTGCGGCCCGAGGTGCGCTCGCGAATAAGCGACGGGGAAAAGAGGCAGAAGGTGATGGAACACCTCTCATCCCCTGAGATGCTGGAGATGATAAGGTCAAGAGGAGCGAAGGAGACCGAGGCCGAGATGAGAAGAATAGTCGCTGAAGAAGCCGCGGGGGGCGGGCCGTAAGCCATGAGGGGCGTATGCATATTTGAAGACAGCGGCCACACCGGACTTCTGCCGCTGACCCACAACCGCGCCTCATACGAACTGCGCCTGGGTATGTACACCCTTCTGGATAGGATTCTGCAGCAATATCCGGGAAAATATCCCGTTACACTCTTCGCCAGGGAAGACATTGCCGATACCCTGGGCGAGAGGTACCCGCATCAGGTAAACACACTCGACCCGGACACCGACGGGTATCTTTTCATAAACGGCAGGGCGCTTGACCTCCGTCCGGTCCCGCTTGAAGGGGAGGACGAGGTGGGGATATGCAAGGACACCGTCGTGTACGCACGGCTGAACAGAAAAAACTACCGCACCATGACCCACGGCCTTTTCCTGCCGGAAACGGGCGAAGAGAGACGAAAGGCAAAGGATACACTGCCCACGTCACTGCCGTCCATCAAGGTCCACGACGTCGAGGCCGGCTTTGTCGATTATCCGTGGGACATAATAAGAAATAACAGGGCGGAGCTGGAAAAGGACTGCGGCGCCTTCTCCACAAGGAGGAAGAAACAGGGACAGGCCCTTGATGGCGTGTACATGCTCAATCCACAGGGTGTCTTTTTGGGCAAGAACGCCACGGTCAAACCGGGTTGCGTGCTGGACGCCGGACCGGGGCCTATCTACATGGGTGATGAAGTGGAGATAATGCCTAACTCCGTCATAATTGGGCCGGCCTACGTAGGCGACGGTTCGACCGTCATGCCGGGCGCCAGGCTCAGGGAGGGCTCAAACATCGGCCCGGGCTGCAAGGTCGGCGGCGAGATATCCAACTCAATACTCCACAGCTACTCCAACAAGCAGCACGACGGATTCATGGGTGATTCCTACCTGGGTTCCTGGGTCAATATCGGCGCGGGTACCGTCACCAGCAACCTGAAGAACACGTATGGGACGGTTAAGGTTAGACTGAACAAAGGCAAGGAACTCGTGGATACCGGTATGATGTTCCTGGGCGCGGTCATAGGCGATCACACCAAGATAGGAATCAACTCCAGCCTGGACGCGGGTACCCACATAAGCTGCCACTGCGCCGTGGCAGGTGGAAGCCCTATCCCGAAATACCTGCCGCCATTCACCTGGCTCACCGACCAGGGACAGCAGGTCTATAACATGAGAAAGGCGTTTATCGTCGCCTCAACAGCC
>JAUVQR010000335.1 GCA_030598065.1 Planctomycetota bacterium
GGCGCTGGAACAAAGGAGTTTATGCTGGACCTGTCGGCATCCGCCCTCGCCCCCGCTTCCGCTTCCGCATCTACGGTTAGGGCCGGCAACACCTGTGGCACCATAGAAATCCCGGCAGATTCGTTACAGGCAGACGACAAAAGGTTTTTCACCATACCGGCTGTTGAGGACGTCAGGGTGTTGGTCATAGACGGCGCTCCCGGCATAAGTATGTACCAGAGTGAGACTTTTTACCTGGAAAAGGCGCTTAATCCGGCCAGGTTCAACACCTCGCACGTCATCCCCACCGTGGTAAGCACGGATGAGGCCCAGCCCTTGGATTTTAGTGATTTCGACCTGGTTATCCTCGCAAACGTTGGAAGACTTAGGGACAAGAAGGTCTCGGAATTGAAGACCTACGTAGCGGAAGGAGGCAGTGTCTTTTTCTGCCTGGGTGACAAGGTTGACACGGAGTACTACAACTCCACCTTTGCCGGACTGGTGCCAAGATTGCGCATGGTAGTAAAATTTCCGAGTGAAAGGCCGCTCAAGTTCGACACCATGGACACTACTCACACACTGCTGCGTATTTTTGCCGGTGAGAGGAGCGACGTGCTCAGTTCGCCTAGTTTCAGCAAGGTATTCCTTGCTGAACCAGAGATGGACGGCAGCGCCACGGCGATAATCAGCTATTCAAACGGCGCGCCGGCCCTGCTGGAAACGCCTTATGGCAAGGGGCGTTCCATGACACTTACCACCACTGTAAGCAGGGACTGGACCGACCTGCCCGTAAAGCCTATCTTTCTGCCGCTGGTGCAGCAGATATGCCGCTACATGACCGACAACCTGGTCGAGGCGACTACCTCGGACATACTGGTGGGCGACGGGTGGGAATTGCCTTTTCTCAACGCTGATGTAGGGGTAGAAAAGGCCGTCGAGTTGAAGGTTCTCGACCCAAAAGGAAACCTGACCACCATCGCGTACGGCCCTTCAGCGTCGGAAGAGCCGCCGGTCTTTACAGAGACACATTTTCCCGGTATATACAAGCTCCGTCTGGGTGACAAGGCGACACCTTTCAGGGTGGCAGTCAACGTGGATTCGAAAGAGGGAGATTTGTCCAGGGTAGACAGACGAGAAGTGACGGAAATCCTCGGCGAGGGAAGGACCAGCGTCGGGATGTCAGGGCCGCTGAAGGGCGCTGAGGGTTCGGTAGAAGGTAAAAGGCTATGGGCCACACTGCTATTGGCAGCCCTTTGTTTCCTGTGTGTGGAGGCATTTGTATCATGGCGTCGATTATAAACGACATAAACGGCTCTTTCGGCCTTGTCTTAGGGTTGGTACTGGCCATTCTATTTCTGGGACTCGCGCTTCATGAGAACAACGCATGTGGTAGCGAAGACGACCGTGAACGCTGGGATGAGCGCTATGGACGGGAGGGGTATATCTATGGCAAGGAACCACTTGATTTCCTGAAAGACAACATTGATCTCCTTCCCAGGGGCAAGGCACTGGTGCTCGCAATGGGGGAAGGGCGCAATGCCGTCTTCCTGGCTGAAAATGGTTTCGACGTCGAGGGTTGCGACATATCTGCAGCCGCCGTTGAGAAGGCAAAAAAGCTGGCCGCCAAGAATGATGTCAGCATAAAGGCCTTCGAGGCCGATCTGGAGGACTACACGCTTGCGCGAGAAAGGTATGACCTGA
>JAUVQR010000075.1 GCA_030598065.1 Planctomycetota bacterium
CCACCTCCGGCCCCACGCCGCACGGGTCGCCCATGGTGATGCCTATTGTATGATTATGTTTTCTCTTCATAATTATGCGAGTGCCGCATGGTCGTACCAGAGGCAGATTCGCCATCGGCGAACTTTAGCCCTGAGATACCAAACCGTAGTCGCCCCACTCATGTGGCATTTATGGCTCGATAAATCTAGCGACTACAAAAACAACCGGTGCATCGAGACGCACCCCATATAATACAGAATCATTCAAACCCCTTTGCCCTGAACGATTCTTCGGTCAGGCCCGTGTCCTGCGGCTCGTTCCGCCCGGACCAGGCGGACTGGAGTTTTTTGACCCACTTGCCCAGCATGTCCGTCTCTATATTAACACGGTCGCCGGCCTTTTTTGTCCCCAGCGATGTATGCTCTAACGTGTAGGGGATTATTGCCACGGAAAATTTATTGGGGGTCAGGTCAACCACGGTAAGGCTGATGCCGTCCACGGCGACCGAGCCCTTTTCAATCATGCTCTGCGAGAGTTCGGGGCCTACGGAGAACCAGATGATGCAGTCGCCGGGGTTTGACTCTATCTTGTCTATGGCGCCGGTGCCGTCTACGTGTCCCTGCACGAAGTGGCCGCCCATGCGGTCGCCCACCGCAAGCGACAGCTCAAGGTTTACCCTGTCGCCGGGACGCAGTTCGCCCAGTGTGGAGCGTTTCAGCGTCTCGTGTGACACGTCAAAGCCCGCGACGCCGCCGTTTATATCAACCACCGTGAGGCAGACGCCGTCAACCGACAGGCTGTCGCCGTTTTTCAGTTCGCCGGCGACTCCGGGCAATTCTATCCGCAGCCTTCCCCCCTGGCCGGCGCGCGACAGTCCTTTTACGACCCCCATGTGTTCAACAATTCCCGTAAACACAAGTATTCCCCCTACCTTGCCGTGAAGCCGCCGCCCACCGGCAGTATGGCGCCGGTCACCCAGCTTGCTTCGTCGGAGGCCAGGAACAGGCAGGCGTTGGCGATGTCTTCCGGCTCGCCCATCCGGCCAAGCGGGTGCAGCGCGCTGAGTTCCTTTGCCACGGCCTTGGTATCGCCCTGTTTCTCTATCCATTCCCGGGCCCTGGGCGTGTCCACCACACCGGGGCAGATGCAGTTTACCCTGATTTTCTTTCCGGCAAGGTCGAGCGCCATGCTCCTTGTCATGTTTATCACCGCACCCTTGGACGCGCAGTAGGCGACGGCCTCCGCGGAGCCTACAAGGCCGAATACTGAGGCGATGTTTATTATACTGTCGCCGATTCCGCTTCTCATCTCCAGCACGGCGGCCCTGCTGACCAGGTAGATACCTTTCACGTTGATGTTCATCACCACGTCCCAGCCGTCCTCATCCGTCTCAACGGTGCCACCGGGCCTGTAGTTCACCCCGGCATTGTTGACCAGGACGTCAAGCCTGCCGAAGGCGTCCAGCGTTTTCTTCACCGTCTCCGTCGCGTCCCCCGCCTTTGAGACGTCTCCCTTGACCATGATGGCCTTGCCGCCGGCTGCTCCGACCGCTGAGACGGTCTCCTCAAGCGGCCCCTTCCGCCTGCCCGTTATGGCCACCCTGGCCCCTTCTCTCGCGAAGAGGAGCGCCGTAGCCCTGCCGATGCCGGTTCCGCCGCCGGTAACCAGCGCTACCCTGTCCTTTAATCTCATGCCTTTAATCTCATGCCCCCAGTATCAAGTAACGTGAAAATGCCCCTTTTAAACGGTATTATATTGTGGTCTATTGTCGGGTGCAAGGATCTTGCTCTAGGAACACACGACTTCAAACGGCTCTTCCGTGCAGAAAAATCTCAGATCAATTCCGCCAGTACCGTCAGCCCCGCCACTACTCTTTCGCCATGCTTGACCCTTACGCGCACATCTGTGGTCTTGGGTATAAAGACCTCCAGCCTGGAGCCGAACTTTACCATGCCGAACCGCTGCCCCTGCACCAGGTGGTCGCCTATGGTTACCGGGCAGACGATGCGCCTGGCCACAAGCCCCGCTATCTGTCTCACCAGGTATTTGCCGCCGCTGTCGGTTACAAGGCCGATGGAATAGTTCTCGTTTTTCAGGGACGCTTCATCCGTGCGGGCGTCAAGGAACCTGCCCTTCTGGTAGTCCATGAACTCGACCCTGCCGCTGTATGGGATGCGGTTGACGTGGACGTCGAAGAGGGACATGAATATGCTGATCTTTGTGGCTTCGGCCTTCAGGTATTTGTCCTCGTTTACGGAAGTCACTTCGACAATCCTGCCGTCGGCCGGGGCAAGCAGCCATGCCTCGTTTGTTGTGACGAGTCTTTCCGGGTCCCTGAAGAAGTACAGGACAAAGGCAAGCCCAAGGACGAGAATTAAACCGGCCCAAAGGAGGCCGGCCATGACCGAGAGTGCCGTCCCCGCCAGCAATACCAGTGTGAAAAAGGTCAGTTCTCTCGGCGCATAGTTTGTGAGTGGCAGTCGCATTGTGCCGTTTATACCTTCTCGGCAACGCTTCCGGCTTGCAGGATTTCAGGGAGGCAGGGCGGCTCTTCGCCTTCAAAGTAGTAGCTGCACCTGTGTCTGAGGTATTTCAGGTCCCTGGGCTCTATGGGGAATACGTGGCACGCGTCGTAGCGCTTCTGGTACATGTCGCAGTTGTTTTCCCCGTCCAGGTGGTGACACTTGAAAGCGATGCTGCAGCAGTCTCCGCACCTGTTGCACTCGCCCCTGCGGAGTTTGAGCTGCTCACGGACGTAGTCCGGATGGCACTTGACCAGGTAATACCTGCGGAACTTAAAAATACCTTCCTCAAACCTTTGAAGTAGTTTTCTCATTTTTTGAAGTATATTTTTCACGGCAGCCCACAAGTTGACGTACGGGTCAAATCATACCAATCCTATCGGGTGCTGTCAAGAGAGCAGGGGTTGCTAAGCATTTTACGTTCCAGACAATTCGGCTTCTCTTACCGGATTTGCGGCGCAGAGGCCTCTCACCGGCCCGGTCTGGCAGTTTGTAACTTTAGTTGCTCATATATCCTGAATTCTTTTCTTGCCTCCAGCACCAGGCCCTTCTTGTGGTATGCCAGGGCAAGGCCGCCGTGAGCGGTCATGTCTTTGGGCCTGATCCTTATGGCCTCTTTGAACTCCTCTACGGCCGCGCCGAACATGCCCTTCTGGTTGTAGGCCAGGGCCAGACTGCGGTGGGCCTCCGGATGGTTCGGGTAGTTTCTTATCGCCTCCTTGAACCCGTCCATGGCCTCGTCTATCATCCCCTTCTTCTCGTAGCACATGGCCAGGTTATAGTACACGGCGGGATATCCCGGCTTGAGTCTCAAGACCTCTTCGTACTGTTTGACGGCATGGTCCAGCATGTCCTTCTTATAGTAGGCGAGTCCCAGGTTGTAGTGGGCTTTGATATTGTCGGGCTCGATCCTTATGGTCTCTTCAAAGGCCTCGATGGCGCTTCCTATTTCACTCATCTTGTAATAATTTACGGCCAGATTGTACTGCGCCTTGACGTCATTCGGGTTTATCCTTACCAGTTCTTTGTACTGGGCGGCGGCCTCGTGCACGTTGCCGCTCTCGCTGTAGGCGGATGCCAGGATGTAGTGCGCTTCAGCATCGTCAGGGTTGAGCAACGCAACCTCTTTGAACCCCTGAATGGCTTCGGCAATCATACCCCTCTTGTTATACAGGAGGGCGAGATTGCGGTGCGCGTGCAGATGGCCGGGCCCGAGCCGAATGGTCTCTCTGTACTCCAGGATTGCATTGTCTTCTTGCTCTTTCTTTTCGTATATGAGTCCCAGGTTGTAATGGGCTTCAATAAGATTCGGGTTGATGTCTATGGTTTTCTTGAACTCCTCCAGGGCCGCCTCAACCATGTCCTGATTGGTGTAGATAAGGCCCAATCTGTAGTGTACCTGCGAGTTGTCCGGGCTGGCCTTCATCACCTCTTCATACTGCGTGACCGCCTCTTCGAGCATGTCACTCTTCTCGTAGGTGGCGGCCAGGCAGAGCCGCGCGCCTATATGGTGGAGGTCCAGCTTTACGACCTTTTCCTGGGCGCCTATCGACTTGTCCGGCATGTCTCTTGTCTCATAGAAGACGCCCAGGCTGAAGAGCGCTTCCGCGTCTTTTTCTTTGGTCAGTACCTCTTCCAGCGCCTGATAATCGTCCGCGTCCGGCGTGTAATTGTCTACAAAGTCGTCCTCCAGGTAGGCGTCATAGATGTGCAGGTCTCCTCCTTTTCTGGCGACCAGACCGCTTTCAACCACCTCGGCCAGGGACTTACCCCAGTTGCCTTTATTTTCCGGGTCCTTTTCCAGGGCCGCATAAAAGAGCTTCTTTACCAGACTTTCCTTATAAGTATTGATGAAGCAGCTGCGCAGCAACTTCAATAATTCTATAATTGTCATGGCGCCGCTGCTTATGCCTTTATAGCGTTTTTTCATCTCCGGCAGGTCTACGGCCACGGAGCCGGGCGTATGGTCGTACATAGTGGACGACCATGACCTCTCCAGGACCTTTGCCAGGGCCTCTTCCTCTTCGGCATTAAGGTCTCTAAGCTCTATGCGGGACTGAGTCTCGAAGTGTTCAAGGAACGAGGGCTTGACTCCATCCACCAGTTCGAGCGTGTCTGCGCTGCGGCAGGTGGCCAGTACCACCAGCTCTCTTGTGTTCTGCTCCAAGAGTCCTATCAGCATGGCGACGTCGACCTTCCTGACGTACTTGTGCAGGTCGTCCAGTAACAAGAAGACCTTCTTCTTGTGCAGATGTGTTATCGTTTTCAGTTTGTCTGAAGAGATTGTATGGGGCTTCGGCGCGAGCAGCACAAAGTCCTTCATGTCCTTAATCGCTTCGTATATGGCGCGGGTCTTGCCCGAACCGGTCCTGCCGGTCACCAGCACCCTGGGACGGCCTTCTCCCAAGAGTTCAACTATCTGGTCATCGCTTTCTCTTTCTACATAGCAGTCCCCGTTCTTGTACTGCTCAATCCCCAGCAACTCCGGCGTCAGCTTGCCGACCGGGGTAAGGAGCACGTCCTTTCTCAGTCTTTTGTGCTTGGCTTTGACCCTTGCGACAATGGCCACTAGGATGCCGCCTATTATGACGACGGCAAGTATCGGAAGAAAATAGCTGGGATTGCTGAATATCTTGGCAAGCAGCCCATTGAGGTCGGTTGCCGGTAGCTGTTTGGAGACATTTTCAAGAAATGCCGGTGGAAGACCGGCTAATGCGGCCGTTAGCGCCTCAGTGAGGTCAAGTTTGAGTAGTGTAATAAGCTTCATTTAGAGTGTCTGTATCAAACACACACCAGCATAATAGTAATTCAAGCCGGTTTGCGTCAAAACGGCTGTCTGGCCTGACATGTTTATCTGGCTAAAAGTAGCGTCTTAGGATATGTGAGTCAACAAAAAACAGTAAAGAAATATATAATAATCGGTTACAGAAAATCTCCTTCGGCTTGGTTTTTTAACAGGTTTTCTGTTTTGTTACGTATTTTCACTTACGGGATGGGTGCGAGTGTGTAAAGGCCCTGAATAATCGTACTAAGGATTACTTTTTGAGAAGCCTCTTGATTTTGAGGGGTAAAAAAGTAAAATGTCCAGTACATAACTACGATTTACCGCATTTTAATCAGAAAATCTTTGTCACTAATGAAGTATATGCTACCCCTTAGACGGGGTTAAGAAGGGGAGGGACGATGAAAATAACATTGGGCGTTATCAAGGCCGACATCGGCAGCATAGGAGGTCATATCAAACCCAGTGCGGCCGTGATGAAGGCGGTGAGAGACTACATAGAATCCCACGGAAAGAAAAAAATAATAGACTTCTTTATAAGCCATACGGGCGATGACGTGGCCATCCTGATGACGCACACCGGCGGTGTTGGAGACGCAGAGATTCACAAGATGGCCTGGGACGCGTTTGTGGCGGGCACCGACGTGGCAAAGAGCCAGGGCCTGTACGGTGCCGGTCAGGACCTGCTTAAGGACGCCTTCTCCGGTAACGTAAAGGGCATGGGCCCGGCAGTTGCGGAGATGGAAATTGAAGAGAGGCCGAATGAACCCTTCCTGTTCTTTGCGGCAGACAAGACAGAGCCCGGCGCCTACAACCTCCCCCTATTTCTTGGCTTCGCCGACCCCATGTATTGCCCCGGACTTATGCTCAGCCCCTCGATGGCCGAGGGTTTCAAGTTCGTTATAATGGACGTCGACTACACCGAGGGTGACCGTATAATAGAGCTGAACACGCCTGAAGATTATTACGACATAACTACGTTGCTCAGGGATAACTCCAGGTTCGTTATAGAGTCGATATGGTCGAGGCATAACGGTGACCAGGCCGCGGCCGTGAGCACGTCGAGGTTGAGGAATATAGCCGGCAAATACACCGGCAAAGACGACCCCGTTCACCTGGTTCGCACCCAGTCTGCGTTCCCGGCGACCGGTGAGCTGCTTTCCCCTTACGCCATCGGCCACTACGTTGCCGGGACCATGAGGGGCAGCCATAACGGGCCTATGATGCCATGCAAGCAGAACACCAACATTTCCTTCTTCGACGGCCCTGCTGTGGTTACGTGTGCCGCCTTCTGTGTGCACAACGGAAAGTTTACCGAGCCGGCTGACGCCTTTGACCACCCGTTCTGGGACTGGTCGAGAGACCAGATATCCCAGAAGGCGCTGGAGATACGGCGCCAGGGCTTCTCCGGCCCTGCCATGCTACCGTATGACGACCTTGAGTACGGCGGTATTGTTGAGAAGATGGGTAAGCTTGACAAGCTGTTCACGGTTAGAGGAGACTAGAGAAGTAACCGGACTCAGGTCCGAGATCTAAAGAGACACCATGAAGGGTGTTGGGGAGGTTATATTCCTCAACGCCCTTCTTCTTTTAGGAATTCCCGTGAGAGTTTCTTGAGGGTGTCCCTCATCTCCGGCAGTTTCTTGAGCAGGGCCTGGATGCGTTTTTC
>JAUVQR010000360.1 GCA_030598065.1 Planctomycetota bacterium
ATTCCTTCCAACACGCCAGGCATAAACTGAATTTTGTGGGCCTTTTCGGCGCGCGTATGGCGGGAGAATCCATAAACTGTATAACTCCCTCGGGTTACCTCGCGGGCGAGCCGGTCAAGGCGTATCTCCTGAAGAGCTATGACGTCCCGCTGGTGGACGGTATGGCCTCGGTGGTAATCTCAAGGACGATACTGGCGCTGGCGCAGGCGCTGTTTGTCTTTATAGGTGTAATGGTTGCGCTAATGAGGCTTCAGCAGGACACCAGGCTTCTGGCGACTGTCGCCCTGGGTACGATATTATTCGGTATACCACTTTTGTATCTTATATCTATAAGCAAGAAAAAGGGGATGTTTACGGCGACTTACAGCCTGTTGAAGCGGTTCAAAATAAGAATAAAGTTCCTCGAAGAAAAGGAGAAACACCTCAAGGAATTGGACGACAACATCTCCCAGTTCTACCGCACCAACACAAAGGGCTTCTACTTTTGTTTCATCTACTACTTCCTGGGATGGCTGGCTGGCGTGGTAGAGGTCTATCTGATTCTGACGCTGATAGGCATTCCGATAGACCCGCTTGGGGCGCTTATAATAGAAGCCCTGTTCACGATTGCCCGGACGGCGGCCTCGTTTATCCCGGCCAGCCTTGGCGGCCAGGAGGGCGGTGTGCTGCTGATATTCCTGACCCTGGGACTCACCATGCAGGCCGCTATGTCATTCTCAGTCATAAGGCGGATAAGAGAGGCCCTCTGGATAGGAATGGGCCTGTGGGTGCTTGCCCGGTGGAAAGAAAAGGCCGTGGCCTGAAGGGTGTGAACGAGACACGTCTAGCCGTAGACTCGTATGCTATGTGAATACTAACGGATGGCCCCATCAAGACCGGGTCCATCCGTTTTTCGTTGAGAAAAAAACCCGTGTTTCTCCCACTGAGCACACCACCCGGCACGTTGTAGAACGTAGAACTGTAGAACTGAAGTATAGCAAAATAGTGAAATAATTCTTGACCTTTCTAAAATGAAGGCTTAGCGTGCCTGTTGTCTTACCTGGATATCAGACTCAATAGGATATAGAGGAAACCATGAAGGTCTCAGACCTGTTTGTAAAGGCGTTGGAGAATGAAGGGGTGGAGTATATCTTCGGGATTCCCGGAGAAGAGAACCTGGACCTGCTCGACTCGCTAAAGGCCTCAAAAATCAGGTTAATCTTGACCAGACATGAACAGGCAGCCGGGTTCATGGCAGCCACGTACGGACGGCTTACCGGGAAGACCGGGGTTTGCATGTCCACCCTGGGGCCCGGCGCGACCAACCTGGTTACGGCCGCCGCACACGCCCAGCTTGGC
>JAUVQR010000122.1 GCA_030598065.1 Planctomycetota bacterium
ACCTCGAAGAAGGCCTTGCCTTTCCCGCCCTTCGCCATTCGAGAACTCCTTATCTATAACTACTTTGCCACCACCAGTTTATAAGCATAGCATACGTACGCTCCGCGGCTATACCCTCTACAAATTTATAACAAAATCCGTATCAAAGTCAAGCCTTTATTGACAGTTGCGACAAAAATGATATACTTTGGAAATCTTCGAATCCCTGCAAAGAATTACCTCCCTTTCCGACGTCGCAACAGTGCCATGGTCAAAGAAAAAAAAATTCGGCGGGAAATAGAAAACCTACGCGACCGGATACGCCGTCATGACCGCAAATACTACGTAGACGCCCGGCCTGAGATAACGGACTACGAATACGACCAGCTGATGCGGAAACTCCTTAGACTTGAGAAGGCCCACCCGCAGTTCATAACCCCGCACTCTCCCACCCAACGTGTGGGCGGAGAACCCCTCGCTGAATTCACCACAATAGACCACCTGAAACCCATGCTCAGCATAGACAACGTGTACTCCAACGAAGAACTCAAGGAATTTACCGCACGCCTCGGCAGGCTGCTGGGCGATGAGACACTGAGAGACGTAGGCTATGTGACCGAACTGAAGATAGACGGCGTCGCCGTCAACCTTATGTACGAAATGGGCGTCTTCAAATGGGGCGCCACCAGGGGGGACGGCAATAGAGGAGATGACGTAACCGCAAACCTCAAGACTATAAGGAACATTCCGCTGCAACTCGAGCAACCCGGAGATCGCATCCCTTCGTTGGAGGTGCGGGGTGAGGTATATCTGGAGAATGAGGACTTTCAGGCACTCAACACGGAAAGAGAAGAGACCGGTGAACCGCAGTTCGCAAACCCGCGCAACGCCACCGCCGGTTCGCTGAAACTCCTGAACCCAAGGCTGACCGCAAAGAGGCGGCTCAAGTTCACCGCGCATTCCATAGGACATTACGAAGGCGTTGAAATCAACAGCCATATGGACTGCCTGAACACCTTCAGGAAACTGGGCATCCCGGTAAGCCCCCACAACAGCCTCTGCCACGGCCTTGAAGAAGTATACACGTACTGCGAGGAGTGGAGGACAAGAAGAACCGGGCTGCCTTACGAGGCGGATGGAATCGTCATAAAGGTGAACTCCTTCGACCAAAGGAAGATACTGGGAGCGACCAGCAAGGCGCCAAGGTGGATGGTGGCGTACAAGTATCCTCCCGAACAGGCCGTAACGCGTGTCCAAAAAATAGCCCTGCAGGTAGGCAAGACGGGCACAATCACGCCGGTAGCCCACCTCGAGCCGGTTCACCTGGCGGGTACGACGGTCAGCCGCGCCACCCTGCACAACTTCGACGAGATGGAGAGAAAGGACATACGCGTCAACGATTACGTGGTGGTGCAGAAGGCCGGCGAGATAATCCCCCAGGTGGTCAAGGTAATAAAAGAGAAACGCACCGGCGAGGCAAAAATCTTTAAACTGCCAAAAACCTGCCCGGAATGCGGGGCAGAGGTCAGCAGGGGTGAGGAAGAGGTCTATCTGCGGTGCCATAACCCGCTCTGTCCGGCGCAGGCAAAGAGACGTATACAATATTTTGCGAGCAGAAAGGCCATGGATATCGAGGGGCTGGGGCCCGCGGTAATCGAACAACTGGTGGACAACGGTCTTCTAAAAGACTACGCGGACGTGTACTACCTGAAGCCCGACGACATGTCCGGCCTCGAAAGGATGGCCGAAAAATCCTCACAAAACCTGATAGAGGCGATTAACAACAGCAAGTCAAGGGACCTGGACAGGCTCATCTGCGCCCTCGGCATACAGCACGTAGGCTCCCGCTCGGCGGAAGTGCTGGCCGAACACTTCAGCTCTATAGACGAACTGGCCGGGGCAAGCGCCGAGGCTTTGGAAGATATCAAGGAAGTGGGGCCTGTCATGGCCGGAAGCATCGTGAAATTCTTCTCGGACCCGCATACCACGTCCATAATGAAAAAACTCATGGAAGCCGGCGTGAACACCAGAAGCTTAGGCGCGAAAAAGACCGTGGAAAAGTCCGCAATCGCGGGCCTGGCCTTCGTCGTCACCGGCACGCTGGAAAAATACACTCGCAGCGAGGCGGAAGATTTGATAAAACGTATGGGAGGAAGGACGTCCTCCAGCGTAAGCAAGAAGACGGATTACCTGCTGGCAGGGGAGGTTCCAGGTTCCAAGCTTGACAAGGCCAGGAAACTGGGCGTGAAGGTAGTAACTGAGGCAGAGTTTGAGAGACTCATTTCGCCGTCCTGACGTCTTACCTCCGCAAGGTTTTAAAGACCCCGCATCTGTGAGATTGACATGGAAAAACTGATAAAACGCGCGCTGCAGGCCGCGAAGGCGGACTATCTGGAGATAAGGATACAGGAAGGGAACTCCATCGGCATAACATATGTCGGCAGGGAGCTGGAAGGCATCTCGGAGGGCAAGAGCATAGGCGGTTCGGTACGCGCCCTGATAAACGGGGGATGGGGGTTTACGTCATTTAATGACGTGGAGAACATAGAGGATTACGCGCAGGCGGCCGTTGAGCAGGCCAGGCTGCTGGGTGGCGGCGACACCACCATGGCACCCGTACAGCCGACCACCGACCACGTAAGGCCCCAGGTAGGGTCGGACCCAGGAAAAATCTCTCTCGACGAGAAACACGACCTGTGCAAGAAATACAATGACATCATACTCTCTTCCAAGAAAATCCAGACCTCAAACGTCCGCTACATGGACGCCCACGGCACAAGCTATTTCGCCAACTCAGACGGCAGCCTGATAGTGCAGGAAGGCATATTCTGCGGAATAACGGTGCTCGCAATGGCCAAGGACGGCATGAACGTGCAGCGCGCGTGGGAGTCGGAAGGCGACCTCCGGGGATACGACAACGTCCTCGGCATGGAGGAGAAATGTGAAGAGGTCGCCCGGAAGGCAATTGAACAGTTAGCCGCAAGACCAGTTGATGGAGGCGTTTACACCGTCATAGCGGACCCCAAACTCTGCGGCGTCTTCGCGCACGAGGCGTTCGGCCATCTGAGCGAGGGTGATTTCATCTACGAGAACGAACGCATGAAGGAGATAATGCAGATAGGCAAGCGCTTCGGCCGTGAAGACCTCTCCATAGTGGACGACGGCTCACTGGAAGGAGAGGCGGGATACAACAAGTACGACAGTGAAGGCACGCCGACACGGAAGACCTATCTGATAAAGGACGGCATCCTGACCAGCCGCCTCCACTCCAGAGAGACGGCAACCAAGATGCACGAAAAGCCCACCGGAAACGCCAGGGCCATAAGCTACGCCTACGAGCCTATCGTCAGGATGACCAACACGTACATAGAGCCGAGGGACTGTACGTTTGAGAAGATGCTGGAGGAGACAGAGGACGGCATATACTGCGTCGGCTCGGTGGGCGGGATGACCAACACCGAGATGTTCACCTTCAGCGCAGCCGAGGCGTTCCGCATCAGAGGCGGGAAGCTGGCCGAAAGGCTCCGCGACGTGGTGCTGACCGGCAACGTCTTCCAGACGCTGATGGACATCGACGCCATCGGCAACGACATGTCACTGCACGGCGGGCTGGGAGGCTGCGGCAAGGGCGGGCAGTCGCCCCTGCGGGTATCTGACGGCGGCCCTCATATAAGGATAAAGAACGTGGTGATAGGCGGAAGGTAGAGACCGTTAAAGATGAAGACGAAGATAGAAGAGAAAATACTCGAACTCGCCACGAAGAGGGCCGACTCCGTTGAGGTGATATACGAAGACGGCGAATCGAAATCGGTCAGCTTTGAGAACAATAAGCTCAAATACGTGCACAGCAATTCCGTGCGCGGAGTGGGGCTACGCGTTATAAAAGACGGCAGGATAGGCTTCTCAAGCACTACGGACCTGAGAAACCCGGAGGAATTCGTAGAGACTGTCCTGCACTCGGCCAAGTTTGGTCAGGAGGTCCAGTTTGAATTCCCGTCACCCAGTGGTCTGACCGACGTAAAGATATTCGACAAGGCCGTGGTGGACTATCCCACCGAACGCGCGATATCCGAGGGTAAGGAGGCCATAGACAGGTCCGTCGCCGTTTGCAAGGACTACCTCTGCGGCGTGGATATAGGCAGCACAGTGTGGACCAGGAGGTTGATGAACTCAAACGGGCTGGACGTCTCCAAGGCGTCGACCTCGTTCGGCAGCGGCTACAACGTCATGCTGATAAAGGACAAAGGGCTCATATCGATATCCGAGGACGAAAGCTCAAGGCGGGTCACCACCGGCCTGATGGAACAGGTGGAAAAGTCGCTCGAGAAGATGCGCATGTCGGACAGGGAGGTGCGCGTCAAGTCGGGCCAATACCCCGTCATTTTCGCGGCCAAGACCATGAGCCTGCTGCTGGCCACCTTTGAGATGGGCTGCAACGGCAAGCTGGTGCAGAAGGGCATCTCGCCGCTGCTGGGAAAGCTGGGTGAGAAGATGATAGACGAGCGGGTAAGCATTTTCGACGACGCCACCCTGGACTTTGCCGTGGGCAGCTACCCGTTGGACGGAGAGGGCACAAGGTCAAGCCGCACACCGCTATTCGAAAAGGGGGTGCTCAAGAATTACCTGTTTGACCTGCGGACGGCCGGGATGATGTCCACGAAGAGTACCGGCAACGGCAGTCGCGGCTTTTCCTCGCAACCCACGCCGGGCTGTACCAACATAATCGTAGAGACGGGCGACATGACACTCGAAGACATGATAAAGGACGTCCGTTACGGCGTGCTGGTGGATCAGGTGCTGGGCGGCGGGCAGTCTAACACGCTGGCCGGCGAGTTCTCGGTAAACCTTGACCTCGGCTTCCTGATAGAAAACGGGGAACTGGTGGGCAGGGTCAAGGACTGTATGCTAGCCGGCAACGTCTTTGACGCCTTCAACAACATCATGGCAATCGGCTCAGAGGCGGAGTGGCACGGCTCGGACTATATCCCCCCGTTCTACTTCAAGGGTATGGGAGTGGTGGGACAGGAAGGATGAATTCCTACAACGGAACCCTGCATTACAACCTTAGGGACGAGTCTTTAGACCTGTCCCCATCGGACAGACCTGAAGGTCTGTCCCTACGTTTGCGCGGTTTTGTCATTGTGAGGGACGCAGTCCCGTGGCAATCTCTGAGATTGCTTCGCTGCCCCTTCGCTACGCTCAGGGCTTCGGCTCGCAATGACACAAGAAGCGAAGCATGGTACGTCCCGACGCACCATTTTTGTTCATATAGCGTGAGTGCTCTGCCACCCACGTTTTAATGCCACCTTGTCTGACCGGGGACGAAGCCCCGGTCCTATCTCGAACAATAAAGGATAATCGCGCCTAAG
>JAUVQR010000231.1 GCA_030598065.1 Planctomycetota bacterium
ACCTATCATAACGGTACCGTATTTGTGGTCCCTTCGAACAAGGGTACCTGCGCCTCCATCACCCAGCGGTCGGTTGCCGGGCTGAAGTATTTTTGTACGGTATATATGCTGGATGAATAGGTGTTTCTTGCCCTGGACATCTTGTCTCTGAAGCTTACAGCCCTCTCGCTGGTGGCAACGACCTTGCCGTCTTTGTTTTCAATCATGGCGTAGAGAACGTTTTTGTCTGAGGTTAGGCTCTGGAGAAAGGCCGACAGCGGGGCGTAGTTGCCTGTGGCGACGAACGGCAAGAGTTGCTTGTTAAGGTTCTTGGAGAGTACCTTGCTTGCCTCCCTTATTTGCTTCTTTTGTTCCCAGCTGTTAAGGAGGCTGTATGCTCCGGTGACCATAAACACCACAAAGAACACTATCGGGATGGTCATAAGGAATATCTTGTTCCGGAAGCTCAGGGAAGGCTTTTTCATAGTGCAGTAGACAGTAGAATGCCCCAAAGGTATTTATACAAGTGAGATGCGCCGCCGTTTCTTACGGCGTCTTTTCAGGAGCGGGTGGCATTTAACGAGCTATCTAGCCCTGGTGGCCGGAGGCTCCCACAGTATAAAGTAGATTATTCCCCCTATCACTAAGACTGCCTGGGTAGCTATAATACTCCTGATCCAGATGCCGAGGCACTGGCTCAAATACGCGGAGAACCTGGCCTCCTCGACGCGGCCTATCTGCACTACCGAGTAGATAGACACAAAAATTATGATGGTGCATATTATGCTCAGGTCCAGGATTCTCAGGACTTTCTTGACGGTAGAGCCTTCTTCCTCCTCTTCAAAGGCGTATTCGTCGTAAACCCCCTCCTCGGTCGCATTAGGGGGAGCCAGTGACACTTCCCCCAGTTCCTTGCCGAGGTCCTCTATCTCATCATAAACAGAGGATTTTGGTCCTTCGACCGCCATCTCGTGGCGCAGCACTTCCATCTCATCCGTTTCCCCGTGCGTATGGAATGAAGCAGGAGCAGGTGTCGGTCTCGGCGCCGAGACAGGCGTTGGCGCCGGTGGCGGAACCGGTTCCTCCTCTACACGGTGAGTGGAGCCTTCCAGTTCCATTTGCGCCTCCTCTATATCCTTGAGCGCGGAGGGGTACTCCTCATGCTCCGATTCCAGGAGGCCTCGCTCTTTGCCGCAGTTTATACAGGCAAGGGCGTCTTCGTCATTTTGTGAACTACACGCACATGACCACATTTTGCTTCCTCAATCCTTATAATGAGACTCTGCCACCCTGTCTTCGATTAAGTAAACTACTTGAAAGGGCTTTCGTATTATCTTGAGACGTTCAAAATCCCCTTTCCTTTTGTATCTTCTCGTATGCTGCATTTATGTCTGTAAACTTGCGGTGCGCAAGGTCTATCAGTTCCTTTCCCAGGTGAGATACCTTGTCAGGGTGGTACTTGGTAGAAAGTTCAAGGTATCGCCTCTTTATCTCTTCACGGGTGGCGGTTCTGTTTAGCCCCAGGACGTTGTAATATTCTATCTTAGTTCCCACATCTACGGAATCGTACACGTGTCCAAGGACTGCGCCTACCGCTATGCCCACGGGCCCCCCTGCGAGCCATCCCAGGCCTCCACCTATCAACTTACCCTTATAATCTTTCTTCACGATAACACTTCTCAAGAGGTCAATAGTTCTTCCAGCCTGTCCATACCCTCTTCAATTTGATTCATATTGGTGGCGAAGGAAATTCTGATGTGATCGTCTGAACCAAAACACACGCCCGGTACAAACGCCACCCGTGCCTTTTCTATGAGCAGGTCTACCAGCTTTGTTGAATCGCTTACGTTTGTACCTGCTATGCCCAGACGGTATAACCCGGTAACGTTGGGGAAGACGTAAAACGCACCTTTCGGCATGATGCAAGAGATGCCCTCTAATTTGCTAAGCCTCTCAACAATGTACCGCCTCCTCTTGTCGAACTCCGCTACCATGAGTCCTACAGTTGTTTGGTCGCCTCGCAGGGCCTCGACGGCTGCCTTCTGGGCGATGGAGTTGGCACAGCTGGTGGTATGGTCCTGTAGCCTTATGGTGGCCTTTATGACGTTCTCCGGGCCAGCGGCATAACCAAGACGCCAACCGGTCATTGCGTACGCCTTTGAAAAGCCGTTTACCGTTATCACCCTGTTCATAAACTCATCCCCGAACGAAGCGGGGCTGGCGTGCTTTATCCCGTCGTATATTATCTTTTCGTATATCTCGTCAGAGATAACGTATATTCCCTTTTCCACGGCAATACCCGCCAATGTCCTTAGTTCCTCCTCCGTGTATACGACGCCGGTAGGATTGCCGGGGCTGTTTAAGAGCAGTACCTTTGTTCTGGGAGTTATCGCTTCTTTCAGTGATTCGGGTGTGACCTTGAAACCTGTCTCGTCGGTGCCTTGAACATATACGGGTCTGGCCCCGGCCATCTTCACCTGCTCCGGATAGCTTACCCAGTACGGGCTGGGGATAATTACTTCATCGCCGCTGTCGCACAGCACCAGAATCAGGTTGTGGGTGACCTGTTTTGCGCCGGATGATACCACTACCTGGGTTGGTGAATACTTGAGGCCATTGTCCCCCAATAGCTTCTCGCAGATGGCCTCTCTGAGCTCTAAGATTCCGGAAGTAGGGGTGTACTTGGTAAAGCCGTCCTTGATGGCCTTTATGGCAGCGTCGGCGATGTTCTTGGGAGTATTGAAGTCAGGCTCTCCCATGCCAAAACCTATGACGCTGATGCCCTCCCGGGCCATGCTCTTTACCTTGGTGCTTATCTTAATGGTACCGGAAGGCTTTATCTCTTCAGCGATTCTTGATAAGGTCATTTACTAATTCTCGCTATAAAGAAAAAAGTCATAAGGGATATCTTCAGCGCAGTTTACCAGATTGCCCGGTGGCTGTCAAATCCTTTAGGCCGTACTTTCTGCGGTGGCGTCAGTGTAACGATTAGGAGGTAAGTGGTCGACTTAAC
>JAUVQR010000274.1 GCA_030598065.1 Planctomycetota bacterium
CGCGGTGATTCACTAAAGGCCTATAGCAGGGAGTATTTCAATAGTACTAAGGAATTCGCTCTTCCAATAAATGTGGAGGGACGGGATTGGGCATTTTTATTAAAAGTTAAGAATGTATTTGGCAGATTAGAAGGAGTCCGCTCTGTTTATCCTGAGTTTAAACAAAAGAAGAATGATATCTTCGGTGGACTGGAAATTAATAGTGAAGGAGGCTACACGACAATAGCCGGAGTAGGCCCATTAACAGAGGGATGGTCCCCTACTAACATACAAAAAAGTCTCGCTTCCGCTAAGTTTGGGCTTGAGTGGGGTGAAGAATTTGGAGAAGCCCTTCCTTTTCAGTAAATGTTTAATTGACCTAAATAATAACATTAAAACTGGTTTCTGTGGGTGCCATTCTTTCTACCCCCTACAATGGTGGAATGAAGGTGTCTATGGTAAATAATCTTTACCAGGGACATGCAAACCGATAGAATAAGTCCCCTATGTTTAATCCACGTAAGAATTTCGCTGACCATACGGGTGATACATGAAGGTCCTGATTGTAGGAGGAGGCGGCAGGGAACACGCCCTCGCCTGGAAGATTGCCCAGTCACCAACGCTGGATAAACTCTACTGCGCGCCGGGTAACCCGGGCATGGCCCAGGTGGCCGATTGCATAAACATTGAGGCGGACAACCTGGAGTCGCTGTGCAACTTCGCGCGTAAGGAAAGGATTGACCTCACCGTAGTAGGACCTGAGAAGCCGCTGGTAATGGGGATCGTCGACAGGTTTCAGTCCAACGGCCTCAAGATATTCGGCCCCTCCAGGAAGGCCGCCGCGCTGGAGGGCAGCAAGGTCTTTTCAAAGAACTTGATGCGGAAGTACGGCATCCCTACCGCCGAATTCAGGAGTTTCAGCGACCTGGACCATGCCCAACGGCACATCGTCTCACTCAACCGTCCACTCGTAGTAAAGGTAGACGGGCTCGCGGCCGGCAAGGGGGCATTCGTCTGCAAGACGCAGGGAGAGACACTGGAGGCGGCAGAAAGCATACTTAAGGAAAAAACCTTTGGCGAGGCAGGCGGCAGGATTGTGGTGGAAGAGCTCCTTGAGGGCGAAGAGGTCTCCATACTGGCCTTTACCGACGGAAACACAATCGTACCACTGGAGTCCGCCCAGGACCATAAGGCCCTGCTCGATGGAGACAAGGGGCCAAACACGGGAGGAATGGGGGCGTACTCGCCGGTGCCGGTAGTCACGGACGAACTCTATTACTCGATAGAGAAGCACATACTGGTCCCCACCATACACGCCATGAACAAGGAGGGCAGGCCGTACAGGGGCGTAATCTACATCGGGCTGATGCTGACGCCCACGGGCCCGCGCGTCCTGGAATATAACGTGAGGCTGGGTGACCCGGAGACGCAACCGTTGCTGATGCGTTTCAAAGGAGACCTGCTGCCCATCCTGCTTGCCGTGGCAAGTGGGAAGCTCGAAACGGTTGACTTTGAGTGGGACCCCAGAGCCGCCGTCTGCGTGGTAATGGCGGCCGGGGGTTATCCGGATAAATATGAAAAAGGGGCTGTAATAAAGGGGTTGGATTCTGTATCCGGTTCGGACGACATTGCGGTCTTCCACGCGGGCACTGCCGGCAGGCAGGGCGAGGTCGTGACCAACGGGGGCCGGGTGCTGGGGGTTACCGCGCTGGGCGAGGTTGTCCGGGAGGCGCAGAGGAAGGCCTATGACGCGGTGGCAAAAATTAACTTTAAAGACGCCTACTATAGGAAGGACATAGCAGCAAAGGCAATCCGCCCCATAAGAACCCCTTGAAAATCCGGGGGGCATTAGTTAATATCTATTCACTATTCTCTATCCAGGTGGCGGCGTAGCTCAGTTGGCAGAGCAGCGGACTCATAAGCCGCAGGTCACTGGTTCAAGTCCAGTCGCCGCTACCACTTCTCTAGCCCTCAAACCCACACACTTTAGGCCTTTAGGCAACTTAGCCGAACAGGTCTTGTTTTTTCTTGTGTTGTGCATGGAAAGAGGTGAATGAAAGGGTGAAGTCTGATAGAAAGACCTGTCTATACCTTGTCAGTCTTTCTTACTGTCTGGCTGTGTCTCCACGCGGACGTGGCGTACGCCTTATCGGGCTGCAGTCCCCCTCCTACGAATTGGCCTCTGACGCCATGAGTTTATCTGGGTGTTATTTTACACCGTACAATCCACTTGACAAGCAGATATGGTGAATTATCATAGCCCCGCTTACAGGTATTTGGTGGAGGAGTGGAGGAGATGTTGTATCTGAAAAAAGGATTTTACAGTGCTGTGGCGAAATATGGTCTGAACAAGCCTGAAATGGCTGAGCTTTTGGAGTCACGCTACGGGACTGTTTCGAGTTTTGTCAAAACCGGCATCAATCGGCTGTGTTATCTTGCCGGGCGCAAGCGCCTCTTTGCCGTGACTAGCGTTACTCTGGAGCTCTCTGCATATTGTTAC
>JAUVQR010000364.1 GCA_030598065.1 Planctomycetota bacterium
ACCCTGACCGCCAGCACAAGGTCCAGATACTCGGCGTCCCAGTCCTCTTCAGATGCCTCTTTTATGTCCGGCAGGATTTTCCGGGTCTCGCCGCACCCTCTCAGTTCCACCCCCGCCTGTTTCATCTTCTTGGCCACATCCTGCAGGAACCTTATAGCGACGTCTCTGTGGACCAGCATGGTCTCCATGGCGTTGCAGGTTGCCGGCCTCTCTACCTTTGAGTTGACACAGATGTCCGTAGCCTTCTTGAAGTCGCAGAACTCGTCCACGTACACGTGACAGACGCCCTTGTAGTGTTTAATCACAGGCACCCTGGACTTCTCGGCAACGGCGCGGATAAGCCCCTCTCCGCCCCTGGGTATGACCACGTCTATGTACCCCTCGGCCTTCAGCAGCAGGTCAACCGCCGCCCTGTCGGTCGTCCTTACAATCTGAACGCTTTTCTGGTCGAGGCCTGAGTCGCCAAGCGCCTTCTTGATTATCTTGTAGATAGACAGGTTTGAGTTTATAGCCTCTTTACCCCCGCGCATTATGATGGCGTTTCCCGCCTTGAGGCAGAGGGCCGCCGCGTCAGCGGTAACGTCGGGCCTTGATTCGTATATTATTAGTATTACGCCAAGCGGCACCCGCACTTTTTCTATCAACATCCCGTTGGACGTCTTCCATCCCTCCAGCACCTCTCCCACCGGGTCTTTGAGGGTGACAATCCTCCGCAGCGCCTCGCCCATGACCTTTATGCGCTTGTCGTTAAGGAGAAGCCTGTCGATAAGGGCCTCTCCCAGCCCTGCCTTGTGAGCGGCCTCTATGTCGCGCTGGTTCTCTCTCTGCAGGTCGTTTCTTGAGGCAAACAGGCCGTCGGCTATGGCCAGAATGGCCGCGTCCTTCTGCGCCGTGCTTGTGCAGGCAAGCCGCCGGGAGGCCTCTTTCGCCCCGCGCGTCAGCTCAGCTACGTACTCTTCCATGTCCGTGTCCATGCCCATGTCCATGTTCATGTCCATATCTGTATTCATACCAGTAGGTGCCATAATAGACCCCGATCACAACCACAATAACAAGCATAAAAACGCCAAACAAACCGAGCGCCCTCAGTATTCCCTCGTCTTCCTCCGCGCACGCCGCCTTCTCCTCCGCCACCGCCTGCTCTTCGGCTGCGTAGTCAACCACGCGGAAGTTGCTCTTCGGGCTGTAAGCTTTTTCGTCCTGTTTGCCGTAGCCCAACTGTTCCCTG
>JAUVQR010000217.1 GCA_030598065.1 Planctomycetota bacterium
ATGAACGCCCTGTCCCGCAGTGCCTCTGACCAGTTCATGAAGATGATATCCATGACGTCTAACCTGCCGGAGGAGCTGAAGGTTGCGGTGGTGAACATAGAACACCCCGGCAGGCTGGCCGACCTGATAGCCTCACACCTCTCAATAAGCGTCTACGAGAAGGAAGAGGTCTTGGAGGCCGTGGACGTCAAGGCAAGACTACAGAAAGTAAACACCTTCATCAGCCGTGAGATGGAAGTGCTGAAGATGGCCAAGAAGATCCAGGGCCAGGTCAAGAGTGAGCTGGACAAGGGGCAGAGGGAATATTACCTGCGCCAGCAGCTTAAGGCCATACAGGATGAACTGGGCGAAGGCGACGAGCGTACCATGGAGGTGAACGAGCTAAAAAAGAAGGTAGAGGAGGCCAAGCTGCCGCCGGAGGCCAAAAAAGAGGCGGACAGAGAACTGTCACGGCTGGAGAAGATGCCGCCTCAGGCCGCCGAGTACACCGTCTCGCGCACCTACCTGGACTGGCTCATATCAATTCCCTGGTCCGTAAGCACCACCGACAACCTGGACATCAACGCGGCGCAGAAGGTGCTGGATGAAGACCACTATGACCTGAAAAAGGTCAAGGAAAGGATACTGGAGTATCTGGCCGTGCGCAAGCTGAAGAAGGACATGAAGGGACCTATCCTGTGCTTTGTCGGCCCTCCCGGGACGGGAAAGACTTCTCTCGGGAAGTCCATCGCCCGGGCGCTCGGCCGCAAGTTTGTCCGCATCTCTCTCGGAGGCGTAAGGGACGAGGCGGAGATACGGGGACACCGCCGCACGTATATCGGCGCGCTACCCGGCAGAATCATCCAGTACATCCGTAAGGCCGGTTCAAACAACCCGGTGTTTATGATGGACGAGATAGACAAGCTGGGCATGGATTTCAGGGGCGACCCGGCCAGCGCCCTGCTTGAGGTGCTTGATCCGGAACAGAACTTTGAATTCTCAGACCATTATCTGGAGGTGCCGTTTGACCTCTCAAAGGTTATGTTCATAACCACCGCCAATTTCCTTGACCCGGTTCCACCGGCGCTAAAGGACCGTATGGAGGTGCTGGAACTGCTGGGGTACACGGAAGAGGAGAAGGTGTCTATCTCAAGGCAATTCCTCATACCCAAACAAATAGAGGAACACGGTCTGAGCACGGACGCCATCACCATAGAAGACGACGCCCTGAAGGCCGTTATAAGTAGCTACACGCGTGAGGCCGGCCTGAGAAACCTTGAGAGGACCATAGCCACGCTCTGCCGAAAGGTGGCAAAGGACGTCGCCGCCGAAAAGACCAGGTCCGTGACCGTAAGGGCGGAAGACCTGGACGAAATGTTGGGACCTCCCAGATTCTTCCAGGAGATAGCCGAACGAACCGCAGAGCCCGGCGTCGCCACAGGGCTCGCGTGGACGTCGACCGGGGGCGAGATACTCTTCATAGAATCTACCTTCATGCCCGGCTCCGGCAAGCTGAGCCTTACGGGGTCTCTGGGTGAGGTGATGAAGGAGTCTGCAGAGGCCGCCATGAGCTACGTGCGTTCCAATGCCGACCGGCTCGGCACGTCGATAAAGGACTTCACAAGGTACGACTTCCACATACACGTGCCTGCCGGGGCAATCCCAAAGGACGGACCGTCGGCAGGCGTAACGCTGGCCGTCTCGCTAATATCCCTTCTTACCGAACGGCCCGTGCTGCCGGACGTTGCAATGACCGGTGAAATAACGCTAAGGGGCAAGGTGCTGCCGGTTGGCGGAATAAAGGAAAAGGTCCTGGCGGCCAAGAGAGCGGGCATCCATACGATAGTACTGCCGAAGAGGAACGACAAGGACCTGGTAGAAGTCCCTGACCACGTTAAGGTTAATATAGACTTCCATTTTATTGATAAGCTTGACGACGCGCTCCCCGTCGTCTTTGACACGGCTGCGCAAGGAAGACGGGAAGAGAAGGTGGAAGAAAGGCTTGAAAAAACGGTGTAAACCGATACCCTTTAGTATGCGACCCTTTAAACCATCAAACCTTTAGACCTAATCGAAGAGGACCGACATATGTCAAGACTGGTTGACCGGCGCAAGGCGATGGACGAAATACTTATAGGTCTTTCCTATGAAGAGGGCGGCCAACTGGCGGAAATCCTGAAGAAGTCACAGGTAGAGAGACAACTGGTCCTTTCCATCCTGCCCGAACTCGAGGCCATATTGCTTGACAATGAGATGCGCGGGAGACGGGGGTAGGGCCTCTCAACTCCGGAAATACCGATTAACCTCGCCAGAGCGAGCCCAATCGGTGTACACATTCATTATTCATGCCGCGCCATACGAGCCGTCTTTTTGACCGGTTGACAGCGGCGCTTGCCAAACTATAATAGCTCCATTGCTATTTTAACGCTTTCCCGTTTAAACCCTTACACGAAGCAATATGGCAAAGAAACACTATCTATTCACGCCGGGCCCTACGCCGATACCACCGGAGGTCTCTCTGGCTGAGGCGGCGACGCTGATTCACCACCGCACGCCGGAATTCTCCAGGTTGTTCGCGCAGGTCTCGGAAGACCTCAAATACCTCTTCCAGACCAAAGACGGAAAGGTCTACACCTTTGCGTCGTCCGGCACGGGTGGTATGGAGGTCTGCGTCGCCAATCTTCTGTCAAAGGGCGACATCGCCCTTGTCGTGCGCGGCGGTAAGTTCGGTGAGAGATGGGCCAAACTCTGTGAGGCGTACGGCGTGAAGACTACGTGCATAGACGCTGAATACGGTGACGCCGTAAGTCCGAAAATCATAGAGACGGCACTCAAAGGCAATAAAAAGTTTAAGGCCGTGTTCCTAACGCATTGCGAGACCTCTACCGGCGTCCTGAACGACCTTGAGACGATTGCGGGCATAGTAAAAGACCACCCCGCGCTGCTGGTGGTGGACGCCGTAACCACCGTAGGCGTAAGCCCGTTTCTTATGGACAAATGGCAGGTGGACGTGGCCGTAACGGGTTCACAGAAGGGTTTTATGATGCCACCCGGACTGTCATTCGTCGCTGTCAGGCCACCGGCGTGGGACGCGGTTAAGACCGCGGACCTACCAAGGTACTATTGGGACTTCAGGGCCATGGACAACGCATTAAAGAAAGACACCACACCCTTTACCCCTGCCATATCTCTTATCGTGGCCCTTAAGACGGCGCTGGACATGATAAGAAAGGACGGTCTTGAGAATG
>JAUVQR010000245.1 GCA_030598065.1 Planctomycetota bacterium
GCCACGCCGCCGCATCTCTCTATCTCTTCCTTCACAACCCAGCTGGAGCGCAGGTCGTAGACGACGGTGGCGCCCTTGTCCTCGTTGAGGAATTCTCTGGCAATTAATGCAGTAACCATATCGCTGCCGACCGCCTCGCCTTTTTCATCTACAAACGCCACGCGGTCGGCGTCGCCATCAAACGCCACGCCCAGCTGGGCGTTCTCCTCACGCACGCGCTCCTGGAGGGCCTTCAGGTTCTTCAGTTTGAGCGGGTTGGCCTCGTGGTTGGGAAAATTGCCGTCAAGCTCAAAATAGAGCGGGATTATATCGCACGGCAGCCCGTTGAATATCAGCGGCACCATCTTACCCGCCATGCCGTTCCCCGCGTCTATCACTATGCGCATGGCCCGGATTTTTTTAATAAAAGAATGAACGTGCTCCACGTACTCGTCCATTATGTCCTTTTTGATTACCTTGCCGGGCGACCCGACGCCCGCCACGGGCGGATGTATCGCAAGGTCTCTTATCTTCGCGAGGCCGCTCTCAAGCCCCACCGGCATGGCATGCTCCCGGCACACCTTGAAGCCGTTGTACTCGGCCGGGTTGTGGGAGGCGGTGACCGCCACGCTGCCGTCGTAACCGTATTTCGCCACCGCAAAATAGGTGACGTCGGTGGAGACCATGCCGATATCGACGGCGTTGACGCCGGCGGAGGTGATTCCATCCATCAGCGCCTTCGCCAGCGGGGCTGACGAGTCACGCATGTCCCTGCCGACTACGATATTCTTTATGCTGCCCCTCTGTTGCTTGAGGTAGTGAACGGTCGCGACGCCAATGCGCCGTGCGGTATCTTCGTTGACCTCTTCGGGGTAAAGCCCCCTGACGTCATACCCTCTAAAAATCTCCGGCTTTATCTCAGTCCGCTGTTGTGTCATTCGGGTTGGGTTCCTTGTCTCACTGTATTCACAGGTCTTACACTTAGGATAGTACCTTCTTTGCCTGGCGCGGCAGATTGTGACGCTTATGGGAAATTTCTCATCCGGACAGTATCTCTCATCGGCGGCCAATCTTTACCCCCTTCTCATCCCCTGCTAAATAGCGCACTCTACGCTGAAAAAATCAAGGTAATTGATTTGGCCGTATTTGTCAATGTCAACGTCAATTGAACTTGTAGCGGCGGGCGGGGTTCAGAGACTCAGGTGACAAACTAACGGCCTCTCAGGATGGATATGGCGGTGTCGAGCTGTTCTTTTTCGCCCGCGACCGGGTGGTCGGGCACGACGCCGGTGTCTTTTAACGAGGAACCGTCAACCAGTATATATTCGCCGGAGGTCAGCAAAAGCGTCTTGTTCGCGCTCAGCGGCACGACGGCCTGGATGGTCCCCTTGGCGTGGCTGGTTTCGCCGACTATGACGGCGCCATTATAGTACCGGAGCGTGGCGGCCATTATCTCGGCGCTGCTGGCGGTGGAGTTGTTTATTAGCACCACTATGGGGACGTCCTCGGTCAGGGTCGGCAGCACCTGGATACGGGAGTGATGCTGCTTTTGCCCCTTCAGGTCTATCTCTGTCAGCAGCAGTTTCCCGGACGGCACAAGATTACTCAGCACGTCGAGCGCACCCCTCAAATTACCCCCGTGGTTGTCGCGCAGGTCTATTATAAGGCCGCTCATGTCCCCAAGGTCGCCTATTATCCTCTTGAAATCCGGCAGCGTCCTCCTGCCGAAGAATCTTATCTTCATATAGCCGATTTCATACTCTTCAAAGAATTTGCCCTTGGCGACCGAATCCTCCGGCCTTAGCCCGCGGACGAATTCCAGTGAGGACGGGCTCCGGTCGACGACCGCGCTGTCTTTATCCAATAAACCAACCAGCTCTTCAAGCGACGAGACACCCTCAAGGTCCCCGGCCGCAACCTCTTTCCCTCCCACCGGGTAGTAAGACTCCTTGACGGCGCGGACGGCCTTTTCAAGCTCCGCCAGGCGCCTGGTCTCAGTTTTTGTAAGCGCCTGCGACGTGTCTGCGTAAGGACTTTGCAGGAAGATGGTTACCGAAACGGTAAACAGGAACAGCTGTAACATTATTATCAGAAGGAATCTCATATGAATTTAGGATGGGTTTACTGAGTGATGAGGTCCGTACAAGAATTATGTTCTTCCAGGTGCCAGCAATGTCTTACGCTAGGCTAACAGACCCGGCCTTCTCAGGCAAAGTTTTTATTATAAATATCACTTCGCATATGACAGATAAAAGTCTACCTCGAATTCACCGCCTGACTCAACGCTTACGTCCATGCGGAGCGCGGCAAGTTCTTCCCTGTCAAAATCCTCGTGCCAGATGGCGAGTTTATGCGTGCCGGGAGGGACGTCCGGAATCTTGAAGCTGCCGTCCTCACCTGTAACACAGTAATACGGGTTGTCCCTGACCACTATCCACGCGGCCATATCTTTGTGTATGTCGCATCCTATGCGCACCGTTTCCACAAAGTCGAGCTTTTTCTTGATTGGTTCGCCAGCTGCCGGTATACCCTCGTTAAACGACGCGTTCTTGGTGGAAAACGAGTGGAGGTTGTGCATCTCAGGGTCGGCGTTTCTAAGCTCCACCGTGCCCCCAGCGGGCACCACGGTCACATGCGGGATGAAGACATAGTCCTTCTGGTCTATTACAGTGGGAGTTTCCCCGTCTGCACACCTTTCAAACCGTTTTCCCCATTGTATACCCTTTATGCATACAATAGCATCCTTTACGCCGGTTACGGTCCCATTTGAAAGTAACCTGACCGTGCCGGAGAGACTGCCTCCATTACGCACGTCAATCTCAGTATA
>JAUVQR010000070.1 GCA_030598065.1 Planctomycetota bacterium
CAAAACAATTGTTGGGCAGTAAGCAACAAAAAAGCGCTAACCTTATGCTTTATGCCGTAGTGGCGTCGCCGTGTTAAAAAACCTACCGTGCGTTAATCAAACAAATATGTGACACCTTAAAAAGGGAAGGGGGTAGGAGGCCAGTTGCCCCCGAACCTGGCCCGCCTACCTGCTGAGGAGAAGCGTTTTCGCGCGTTTAATACGGGTGAGATTTCCTATTAACGTAATACATTAAAGGAACAATTATGATGCCAATACGCGGGGTTTTTACAAAAAAAGATATTTTACGGATATCGACTTGTACGTGTACCGCTACATATTTGTTATATAAGGGCTTACAACAGACTGAAGGATGTCTGGGAAATTCGGCCATACTATTGAGACAAGTCTCAGTAGTATAGTGTATATCGCAACTTACGACATCACAGGGATTTTCCATGCAAAAATTGTTGTTTGTCCCCTATCGTACTGCACGACATGCCGGGGCGGAAAGTAAATTGTGGATACAGAGGCAGGCGCGTATTGAAGTGGTGAAAATGCGGCGACACAGGCTCTATAAAATCGGTCACGCACACAGCCCCTTCACGAAGGGCGGGCAGGCTTGTGACTGCCCTGCGCACACAGGGCGTCATCCAAGCCAATGCGCAGCTAACAAGAAGCTACTGTACGCCAAGTACGCCTTCCCTCGCCTTGAACATCATCTTGCCGACATCGTCCGCCACCGTGGACACGCTTCCTTCGGTAACAGGGTCGTCGTTCAGGATGGGCGACGTAACGTTGGTCTCCAGCGTCTCATTCGGACCGCCGCTAATTACCCACACAAAGACATCTTCACCCGTATTCGGGTCGCCGTCTGCAATGGTGTCTGGCTGAGTAAATGCGTACGCGTACACCAGATAGTTCTTGCCCCAGGGGTCATTGAACACCTGCGGCATGTAGGGCCCGTTCCAGTTCACACCGTTGTCTACGTAGCCCGCTGAGTCCAGCGTCAGGTGGTTTACAAGGGCATTAACAGTACCGCTTGTGGCGCCCCAGTTTGTAAGGCCTCTCGCAGGGTCCCTCACGTTATTTGCAAGCAAGGCCGTGTTGGTCTCAAACAGGTCGAAGTCGGCGTCTATATTCCCGCTCTTGAGCACCATGTAGAAATCAGGGTCGGAGCCTTTTCTGTCAGGCCACTCGCCGGTGTCACTGAAGAAGCTGCTCAGTGCCTGGCTAATACCGTTGATGTCTATCGCATCCCTGGCCTGACGGCCTTTTTCTATCTGGTCGACCGCGATTGGCACTATAATGGCCGCCAGCGTGCCCACTATGGCCACAACAGCGGCCACCTCTGGCAGTGTGAAGCCCCTTCTCTCTTTGAACGCCTTGTAGAGAGTTTTTGCCCTATCTAAGAGCTTCATTTCATTGTCTCCTCTCATTCACTTCTTCACTTCTTGCAGCTTCTGGCCCCTTTACCGGGCGTCTTTCGTGTGTACCCGGTATGGAGGCCGCACGCTAATCTGTTTATCGCAACCGCCTCATGCTGGACTGATAGATTGGGTCCGTGCGTGTTGCGGGTGCGTTGGTAGGGATAGAAAATGCCCTATCTCTACTTGATACGGAAAATAATATCGTCACCGCCTCTTGTGATACTGGGGCCGGTCTGGTCGAATACCGTCTCAACCAGCTTGTTGGGACCTGCCGATATCACAAGCACGGGCTTCGCGCCACCGACCTCTGAGGGCTTCAAGAACTCTACGTTGGCCAGGTACTTGCTGCCCCACGGGTCCGCCATTGTCTTCTCCATGTAGGGCCCTTTCCAGGCGCGCCTGCCCGTAGTGGGGTAACTAACCGCATTGTCAATAATCTGGTCCGTAAAGTCCTCTGCGGTTCCGTCCCACTCCGTGATCAGGGTATCCATCGCCGGCGTATCGCCGTCATTGGTCGCCAGGAGATTAAACGTAGTGTCGCTTGCCGTTGTGGCGGTAACTGAGACCCAGATGGGCCAGTGTACCGTATAGCCGTACATCATAGCCATCGCTGCCGCTATGGCGCGCGTGTCCGCCTCAGCCTTCCTGAACCTGGAGTCACCGACGTATCTTGTCAGTGTCGGCGTCAAAATCCCGGCCAACACTGCGATTATAGCCAGAACGATAACTATCTCAATCAGCGTAAAACTGCTCCTATGTCCTGTAATTCTTTTCATCTTAATCACTCCTTTGATGCCATGCCCGGTCACTAATCTAACCAGGGACCGGCATCGGTCTAAGCAGTGCCGGTGTTTGTGCCTTCCACTATGAGCCGTCCGGCACCACTCTTTTATATATTATATCTCAATTAACGTGCCAAAGCCGTGGCGGGAGTGCGGGATACCAGCCCATTTATAAGCCCTTGCCCTATTTATACTTATAATGTACGTCCCGTAGCCGTGTGCCGGTATCCGGTTTTTTTTTGGAGCATCAAAAGGTACAAACTTTATAGTTTTTCCTACACATTTTGTTGCTCCTAAGCTACTACACCCACAATACTTATGTGGAGCTAAAGCCGGTTTTTACCACCCTGGCTACGAGATGTGTAGCTTTAAAGGGAGGAGGGGCATGGTGCGGGAGAGTCTACTTTCTTTGGGCTATGCCAAGGTCTGCAACTGCGTGAAAGTGCCGGTGTTAGACTACGGAAGGCTAGTTTTACGCGTCTTGGTGGCCGGGCGACACTGACTACGGTTATAATGAGAAAACAGATGTGCGTGTGCGATAGAAGATGAAGCGAAACGGTTCGGGTCTAACGGAAAGCGAAGGCATCTTAAAGCTTTTTTTTCGCTACAATCCCTTCCAATAATATTCGAACCTTCAGGGTGTGTGTAGGAACCATCAAGAAAAGAGCAAGACCCCCCCCGATTCAGGCGGTTTTTTCCTGGATAAGCCGCAGCGCATGCTGCAGGGCGTCAATGCGTCTGCCATACCGGTGTCCTTCGACCAGTTTCTTGAAGACACCCTGGGCATCCAGCATGTCCGCCACCGGGCGCTGGGCGCCGACGATGAAGGCCTGGCGTCCGACATCCTGGGCCTCGCGTATTATGTCCTCCATGGCGCGGCAACTGGTTGAGTCTACCTGCGGCACGTCGGAGAGGTCGATTACCAGCGCATCGTACTCGTCATAATCGGCAAGGCGGCGGGCCATTCCCTTGGCGGCGCCGAAACTCATGGGTCCACCCAGGTGGAAGAGCAGTATACGTCCACCGGCAGCCTTCATGACTTCCGCCTCTTTGTCAGTGAGCGGCGCCTCTTCGTGCGGGTCGGTGATGGCCGTGATGCTCTCGAGCTGAAGCTCCGTCATGCGGTTGAGGAACACCAGCGACGCCATGATCATGCCGACGGCCACCGCCGTTATAAGGTCAATGAACACGGTGATGCCGAGCACGGTGAACATCATCACGCTGCTGGTCCTGGGCATGTGGCGCAGGCGCCTCAGGTAGTCCCAGTCAACGATGTCGGTGCCCACCTTGATCAGGATACCCGCCAGTACGGCGTGGGGTATATACTTGACGAAACCGCCCGCCCCGAGCACGATGGCAAACAGGACGCTCGCGTGCAACGCGCCGGAAATCGGTGTACGGCCGCCGGCACGCACGTTAACAACGGTGCGCATGGTAGCCCCGGCGCCCGGCAGCCCGCCGAAGAGCCCGGCCATGGCGTTGCCGATTCCCTGGCCGATGAGTTCGCGGTCCGACTCGTGGTGGGTGCGGGTGATGTTGTCCGCCACCAGAGAAGTAAGCAGTGTGTCTATGGCACCCAGCATCGCCAGGGTCACACCCGATTTCAGCATGTCTACCAGCAGCGGCAATTCAATAGTCGGCAACCGGAATTCCGGCAGGCCGATAGGGATGTCGCCGAGGATGGTTACCTGACCGAGGAGATAGACGGTCTTGCCGTCCACTTCATCCACGGTAACGTCACCGCCAAAGAAGAGATACAAGGCAAGCGAGCCCGTGATGACCGCCACCAGCGGCGCGGGCAAAATGTGGTTGATGCGGTTGGGCAGCAGGTAAACGATGGCGAGCGACACCAGCCCCAGCAGCGCGGCGGCGGTAACGGGGTCAGCCAGTACGCCGGGGATTGCCTGGGCCGAGGCCACCGGCCCACCACTGGCCATATGCCCCAGCAGCGGCCCGACCTGCAACAATATGATAATCACCCCAATGCCGCTCATGAAGCCGGAGATGACCGGGTGTGGCACCAGGTTGATGTACTTGCCAATCTTTAAGACCCCGAACAGGACCTGAAAAAAGCCACCCATCACAACCACCGTGAAGGCCAGCGCCACGCCCTTGCCCGGGTCATCGGGGTACATGCCGGTGTACTGCGTGAAGATGGCCGCCATAACGACGGTCATCGGCCCGGTGGGACCGGATATCTGGGCCGGCGTGCCGCCAAACACGGCAGCGAACATGCCCACTAAGATCGCGCCGTATAATCCTGCAACGGGACCCGCGCCGGACGACACACCGAAGGCAAGGGCCAGCGGCAGCGCCACCACGGCGGCGGTCAGACCGCCGTAGATGTCTCCGCGCAGGTTGTTGAAGTGAAGACCGTGTACCAAACGGGTAGCAATATTCGACATGTGATAATAGGGAAAAGGTTCCGGGGTGTTTTTAGCCCCATATCCTAATAAGCGGCGTACACCAGGTCAACCCCCTTCTTAAAATTACCCCGCCAGCGGCACTTCTGGCTGGTAAAGGAGATAGAAAATTCTTAAACGAGAGGGGTTAAGCCGTGCATATGGCGCTCACAATGGCTGAACAGTCTTGAAATCGGGTGATAAGACGGCAGATTATGACGTAACGGTTGAGGCGGAGTACGTGACACCATACGAAGCCGCCTTCAAGAAATAAAAAACCCCTGCAATAGTTCCCTGTCGAATGATTTTTCCGGAAACACGTTGCCGCCCTGCCATCAACAACTATCCCCGCGTATTCGCCAGGGCCGTTCGAACCTCCTGCGATGTCTTGCCCGTCATGTCTTCCATGTGTTCCGTGTAAGGGTTAAAGACCATTACCTTGTTCTTGGGGTCCTTGCTTATGCGGTCCAGTTCATCGTTGGATATTCTCACGTCCTCTGATATCTTTTCTTGATGCCTGGACATGGGGTAACCCAGGTCGGTGGTAAACTGTTTTACGTCAACGACGCTGCCGGGTTTCCCGTAAAAGAGTGACAGCATATACTTTATTTCTCCCCCCTCCCACACCTGGACGCCGCCACACCTGCGTGGAAGGTCCAAGGGGGTATTCACCAGGCAAAGCCTGTAACCACTGGTACCTTCCGGAAACGCCTTTACAATGTCCTCAAGGTGTGTCCTGAAGAGGTTGCTGGCGTCCCTGTACTGGGCCTCATATACGTGTATCTTGTGGACGTTAAGGGATACGATGAGCAGTAATACCGCCCCGGTGACCAGCCCCACACTCGAATCGCCGTAAGAGCGCAGTATGCGGGGGGCCAGTGCGCTAACGGAGTACCTGAGGACAACGGCAAGAAACATCACCGAAAGCGCTATTGATAAGTACAGGTTTCTGTTTGCCATACCCTGCGTAAAAATAAGGGGGATAACAGAGATTATTACCAGCCGTGCGGTAGTGGCGGCTATACGCTTGTGTTCCGCATTCTTCCAGATGAACAATATAAAGCCGGCATAAAAGACATAACGCAGGTCCCTCCCGGGACAGACATTAGAGATACTAACAAAAAGCCCCTTCTCAATCTGATTGAACGACTCATGCCAGCCGAGTTTGACAAACGTCGTGTGCAGCAACTGATGCGTCCCGCCGGCCTGAGATGGCAGGAAATGCGCCCTCAAGACAAGTTAAACGACTCCGGTGCCGATGAGACAAAGAATTAATCCCCACCTTATCCCGGGCAGCGGGTGTGGCCTGTAGAATCGACCAAGCACCAAAATGATAGGAAAAGCGACTACGGCGCTGTCTTTTAACATCAGGGCTATAAATATACCGACCAAAGTGGCGGCCAGATAGCCCGTCTTATTCGTATCTTGAAAATAAAGAAAGGACATAATGGCCAGCAGACAGAAGGTGGTATGGGCGAGTTCGTAAAAAAGTCCACCGCTAAATATTACCCCTGAATGCCGGTAAAATGCCGCAAACATCAAGCCCGCCGCCAGGGCGACAACGCCGTCCTTACTCAGCTTCCTCGTGATGTAGTAGATGAGGAGGGCGTTAAGGCTGTGCAGGGCGATGTCCAAGACGTGGTAGGGGAACGGGTCGAGCCCGAATGCGGCATAAAGGAGGCGGTTGGTATAGCAGGTCAAGGGCCTCCAGTAGTTGTCCTGGCCAAGGACGGAGTGTATGCTGTGCTGGCTGCTCGCTAAAGTATATAGACCGGCACCGTTAAAGAATATGTCCAGACATCCTATGTAAGCCCATAGAAGCGTTGATACTATAAGTATGGGGGCGTGCAGGCCGGGTGGTACAAACCGGCACAACGATTCGTAATTTCGCGACAGGAATTGTTGCATCAAACCCGTTATTACAGATTCACCCAGGACACCCGGACGACCCCGGACGACATTGTTACTTTCAAAAAACATACTGCATGCAGGACCACCGCTGCGTCAAACCAGGAAGAATTTATCAATTACATGACGGCGGAACAACCACAGTCTGTAAAAAATCTCTTCCAAGCGTCCATTGTAGTATGCGGTAGTACACGCGCAGGGGAGAATTCAAACCCCCGGACCGCCGGGATTAGAAATGCCATCGGACAAGATTAGCATTTTAGACAAATATTTTCAACTACTTGATTCTGTTGTCCTTATCGGGGAGAATGGGTGCCATAATCAACGTCAAACGGTAATCCGCTTCATGTTATTGATCTGGATTCCTTATCTAAGCTGGATGATGGGGTTGAAGATATGGTTGAGGCAAGGGTGCAGCAACGGATGTGGTAGCAAGCAAAATACCCAAAAGAAAAACACATTTGCTATAATGTCTGTGACTTCCATGCTGTCAATGACCTTACCATTGGAAACAGCAAACCTCACCTTATTGGCGTCTAAGGCTTTCCTCAAGACAGCCATTGCCCTTGATAGATGTCTTG
>JAUVQR010000225.1 GCA_030598065.1 Planctomycetota bacterium
AAGCGCCGGGAGTTTATCAAGTCAGGCGCCTTGTTGGGGACCGGCGCGCTGCTGGCCTCTCAGGCGGCCTGGTCGGAGACGGCGCACGCGGCGTCATGGCTCAGGCTCAAGGCCGCTCCCAAGTACTCGCAGGGGAGGCCTGAGAACATAATCTATTCTTCCTGCCTGCAGTGCCACACGGCGTGCCCGATAAAGGCGAAGGTGGTAGACGGCGTGCTGGTAAAGATAGACGGAAACCCCTACTCCCCCCAGTCGATGCTGCCGCATATACCGTATGAGAACAGCCCCGCCGCAGCGGCCCCTCTTGACGGGTATATCTGCGCCATGGGCCAGGCCGGTATACAATCTCTGTACGACCCCTACAGGATTAGAAAGGTGCTCAAGCGCGTTGGGCGGCGGGGAGAGAACAAGTGGGTCACCATAGGTTTTGAGCAGGCGATAGACGAGATTATCAGCGGTGGCACGCTCTTCAAACACGTAGAGGGCGAGGAAGAGAGGCATGTTACCGGGCTGAAGGACCTCTTCGCCCTGAAGGGCAGCAGGACCTCGTTGTGGATGACGGCCGACCTCAAGAGGGTGAAATCCGGGGAACTGTCGGTTGATAGATACAAGAAAAGGTACAAGAAGCACCTGGACGCCTTCATAGACCCGGACCGCCCGGACCTGGGTCCCAGGAACAACCAGTTTGTGTTCCTGGCCGGCCGCATCGAGCACGGCAGGAAGGAGTTCAGCCAGAGGTGGCTCCGCCACGGCTTCGGCTCGGTAAACTGGTACGAACACACCACCATCTGCGAGCAGTCCCACCATATAGCCTACAAACAGATGACCAATAAACACCACGACGGGGAGTGGAAGAGCGGCAAGACTCACATGAAGCCCGACACCCTGAACAGCGAGTTTGTCATCTACTTTGGCACCTCCGGCGGGCTTGAGGCCGGCTTCGGTCCTCCGCCCGCGTCGAGGAAGGTCACGGTTGGGATTGATTCCGGAAGGCTTAAGACGGTGGTGGTGGACCCGCGTTTCAATAACGGCGCGGCGAAGGCCTGGAAGTGGCTGCCCATCAGGCCCGGTACGGACGGGGCGCTGGCGCTGGCCATGATACGCTGGATAATCGAGAATTCACGGTATGACGAAAAATTCCTCCGCAACGCCACCCGCAAGGCGGCGAACGATAACGGCGAGACCTCCTGGAGCACGGCAAGCCTCCTTGTGAAGCTTGAGAACGGCCGCCCGACAACATACCTGCGCGCCTCGGAGGTAGGGGTCGGCAAGGATTATCAGTTTGTCGCGCTTGCCGACGGGGTGCCGAAGGCCGTGACGCTCGGTTCAAAACACAAGGCCGTCTTCGGCGAGCCGTTTGCGATTAACATGGTGAAAGGCATTCCTGTAAAGACGGCGCTTCAGCTCTTGAAGGATTCCGCCTTTCTCAGGACCCTTGACGAGTATGCCGCGATTACCGGCATAAAAAAAGAAGTCATCATTGAGGTGGCGAAAGAATTCACGTCCCACGGCAAGAAGGCGGCGGCCGAGTTCTACAGGGGACCGGTACAGCACACAAACGGTTTCTACAACGCCCAGGCGATAATCTCGCTCAACGCGCTGATTGGTAACCTTGACTGGAAGGGCGGCCTCGGCCCCGGCGGCGGGCACTGGCACGAGGATGGAAGCAAACTTAACCAACCCTTCCCCCTGAAGAAATTTCTGCACCCCGGGAAGATACACGCCTTTGGCTACAAGCTCACGCGCGAGGGGACCTCATACGAAAAATCCATGATGTTTGACGGCTACCCCGCAAAGCGGCCGTGGTACCCGTTTACAAAGGACGTCTACCAGGAGGTGCTGCCCTCTGCCGTGAGCGAGTACCCGTACGGCGTCAAGGTGGTCTGGATGCACATGGCCACACCGGGGATGGCGACGCCGGCCGCCAACACCCAGCTCCAGGCCCTGCAGAACCTGGAAAAAATCCCACTGCTTATAAGCACCGATATAGTGGTTGGAGATTCTACCGTGTTTGCCGACTACGTCTTTCCGGACACCAGCGCGTGGGAGCGTTGGGGCCTGCCCCACGTCACGCCGGACGTCCAGACCAGGACCAGCAAGGTGCGCCAACCCATAGTCGCCCCTATCCCGGAGACGGTCACGGTCTTTGGCGAGGACATGCCCCTCTGCATGGAAGCTGTTATGCTCAAGATTGCCGAGAGGCTGGGGCTACCCGGCTACGGTGAGGACGGGTTTATGGCCGGGCAGCCGCTTGAGCACTTTACCGACTATTATCTGCGGATGGTGGCCAACGTCGCCTGGGGCGACAAAGACGGCGACAAGGTCCCGGAGGCGAGCGAGGCCGATATAGAGCTATATCTCAATAGCCTCGAACACCTCCCCGGCAGCGTCTTCAATGCGAAGCGGTGGAAGCGGACGTTGGGCGACAGATACTGGAGGATAGCTGCCTACGTGCTCTCAAGAGGGGGGAGGTATGAGGACTTCGACCGCGCCTACAACGGAGACAAGCTGGCCCACACCCTGTCCGGCCACGTCAACCTTTACGTTGAACCGGTGGCGAAGGGCAAGAACTCGATGAGCGGAGAGAATTTCTCCGGAACGCCCATATATCTGCCGACCACCGGGATTACCGGCGCGGAGGTCACGGACGAGATATACCCCTTTACGCTTATTACATATAAAGGAGTCCTTGGTGGACAGTCAAGGACGCTACCCACCGACTACTGGTTGAGTCAGATATGGCCGGAGAACCACGTAGAGCTCAACCCCAAAGACGCCGAGTCGCTTGGAGTGAAGGACGGCGACACGGTACGCATCGTCTCCGCGACAAACCGCAGCGGCAGGTGGTCTATAGGTCAGGATCAGGAAAAATACACCCAGGGCAAGGTCAAGCGGACCCAGGGCCTCAGGCCGGGCGTGGTCAACGTGAGCTGGAGCTTCGGCCACTGGGCCTACGGCGCGGCCGATACGACCATTGACGGACAGGTCATAAGTGGTGACCCCCGGCGCACCGCCGGGCTCTGTCCCAACGCCGTGATGCGCAGCGACCCCCACCTGGGCGACGTCTGCCTCACAGACCCCATAGGCGGCAGCGCCGTCTTCTTCAGCACAAAGGTCAAACTC
>JAUVQR010000341.1 GCA_030598065.1 Planctomycetota bacterium
CCACGGTAGCGGCTATAAAGGTGGTAGTGGACATTGACGTGGCTATAGCCATACACTCGAATTGGTTTGGTTTTCTAAAGGTCTTGTGGGTGTTTACCCACAAGGCCTTTTTTGTTTGTGGGGACGTATTGTATAGTTAAGTCAACGCTGGCCGGAAGGTAGAACATGGAGTTTAATTGCATATGAGGTTGTCGAGTTTCGGGATGTTTTTTATGTTGTGTGTTGTCGTTATTATGTCTGCGGGCTACCGTCCGGAGGCAAGGGCGGATTCTGAAGGGCAGGGGTTTGACAGAAGAACGCCGGCGGTCATTGCGGTGGAGAAGGCAGGCCCTGCCGTGGCGAATATAAGCACAGAACGTATGGTTACGGAGAGGCGCATCAACCCGTTTTTTTCGGAAAGGAAGGATTTGTTTCAAGACTTTTTTGAGGATTTTTTCGGTGCCTACGAGAGAAAGAAGGTGGAGATGCCTCTGGGCTCCGGGGTGTTAATAGACCCCGAGGGCTATATAGTAACGAATGAACACGTGATAGGTATGGCGTCAGGGATTATCGGTACCCTGTCAGACGGTTCCACCTATGAGGCCAGGCTGGTGAGCTCGGACTACGAGAACGACCTTGCCGTGCTCAAAGTGGAGTCTTCCGAGCCGTTTCCGTACCTTGAGATGGGGACGTCCAAAGACCTTATGATTGGGGAGTCGGTCATAGCGCTGGGCAACCCGTTTGGGTTCAAGAACTCTGTTACTATTGGCGTGGTTAGCGCCGCGGACAGAACCCTCACGTTTCAGAGCAAGTCCGGAGAGGTGAAGTATGAAGGGCTTATCCAGACGGACGCCCTGATTAATCCCGGTAACAGCGGCGGCCCGCTGGTGAACATTAACGGTCAACTGATTGGCATAAATACGGCGATAATGAGCAGGGCGCAGGGCATAGGGTTTGCCATCCCGGTTGATAAGGTCAAAAAAATTCTCATAGGGCTTTTTGACTTTCAGCAGATTAACAAGGTCTGGCTTGGAATCAAGATGGATGAACCCGCGGAGGGAGAACAGGGCGTAAGGGTAGACGACGTAGAGGATGGAAGCCCCGCATACGGGGCCGGCCTGCGCGCGGGAGACATGGTGCTTGAGGTAGACGGACGGGAGGTTATTGATGTGCTTCAGTTTGAGAAGTACCTCCTGAAGAAAGAGGTGGGAGACAGGCTGAAACTGGTGGTTGAGAGGGACGGCAGGCGAAGGGATTTATCACTTCAGCTGGACAAGGTTCCGGTGCCTTCGGCCGGGGAGCTTGCGAGGTCTAAACTGGGCGTCGACGTACAGGGGCTGACCCCTGAGATAGCGGAGCGCCTGGGGCTGTCGTGGCTCAACGGAGGTGTCTTGATAACGGACGTAGACGAGTCGGGTCCGGCGGTTGAGATAGGCCTTAGGGTAGATTACGTCATCACAAGCCTGGGAGACTACAATATAACAGGTATCGAGCAGCTGGCTGTCCTGCTGGAAAGGGTTAAATCCGGCAATATAGTGGACGTGGGTCTTGCCTGGTCAGATGGCTTCGGGGCGCACGAGGGCTATGTAAGCATTCGGGCGAGGTAGCGTGGTGTTGGCGCGCGGTACA
>JAUVQR010000273.1 GCA_030598065.1 Planctomycetota bacterium
GCCGTGTACTGTTTGGTGAATTTCTCGGGTATATTGCTTTTGTCTGCGATAGAGGGCAACTACTCGCCCGGCGCCGTTGACAACGCCTCAGGCGTGGGCACGCTGTTGCGTCTGGCCGAGATCATCTCAAAGGAACGCAAGAGATTTCGCAACATAGACATAACCTTCGTGGCCACCGGCGCGGAGGAGGAGGCGCTTGTGGGCGCGTTCCACCTGTGCAGGTCGCTGTCTGGAGATTCTGAGCCGAAAGACAACTGCTACTTTATCAACCTGGACAGCGTCGGCCTGAACGGTACGCTGTACTGTGCGCATAAAATAGGCGTTCATTTATCTTTTACAAGGGAGCAGGCGGACTTTACAAAACTGATACAGGAAGTGGGAAAGAAGGAAGGGCTTGAGATGAAGACACCGCCGGCGGTCATCGGAGCGGCTGCCGACCACTTCCCGTTTACCTATGAGGGCCTCAACGCTGTCACGCTGACAACTTTTTCAAAAAAGGCCAGGGTGATTCACACCCACAAGGATGGCATAGACCAGCTTGAGCTGGAGGGCTTTGACCGGGTTGGACGTCTGGTGATGGGTGTGATTGAAGAGATTCGTGACAGGCAGAGTTAAAGATTCAAAGGGAGACACGCCTTGCTATTTTCTACTATTACTTCGGTCATAAAGATTTTTACACAGAGGACCCCGTACGTCGTCTGCGCGCTTGCCGTAGCCGTTATGTTCGTTTTCATTGGCGCCTACAAGTTTTCTCTTTACAGGGGAGAGAAAATAAGGGTGAAATGCCTGAAACTGCGCTTCAAAGAACTGGACGCATTGGATAGCCGGGGCAGGGCGTGGATTGCGAACAATGGCCCAGAACTCTTTGGGATGCCGAAGAGGGACAATGAGACATTTGAGGAATACAAGAAAAGACTGTCGGAATATATAAAGAAGTATTAATAAACCATTATGCAGGTAATGCCATAAATATTAGTTGATGAATGTAGTCGAAAAATTCAGGGATATAACAAGGACTTACAGAACAGTCCTGGGCGCGCATCTCGCGGGTGGGCGGGCGAGGCCGTTTATACTCTCACACCTGGTTACCAGCCGCTGCAACGCCGGCTGCCCGATGTGCCTGTGGAAGCAAAATGATGATGACGCCAAGGATGAGCTGTCTACACTGGAGGTAGAAAATCTTTACCGGCAGGCGGGCGGCCTCGGATTCCTGCACCTTGTGGTGTGGGGTGGCGAGCCGCTTATGAGGGAAGACCTGGGCTATCTGCTGCAGGTCGCCCAGAACTCCGGCCTCAAAACCACCCTGATAACCAACGGCTATCTGCTGCCCGACATGGTGGATGAGGTCGGCCTGTTTCTTAATAATATTATTGTCTCGCTGGATGCGCTCTCGGACCGCCACGACGCCCTCCGCCGGCTACCCGGCACGTTCCGCAATGCCACCGATGGTATGGCCCTTATAAGATCAAGATACAAAGACGTGAATACGACCATTATGGCCGTCATTACCGGCGAAAACGTCGGCCACATACCGGAGCTGCTTGAGTTCTCCCGGCAAAAAAACCTTCCCATCATGTTTCAGTCCATAAATACAACGGACTACGGGGTCCACGCCAGGCCGGTTGACGTCAGGCAGAGTCTGCCGCAACGCGAAGAAGAGGTCAGGGCCTTCAGGTTGATAAGGCGGAGCAAGAACATGGGGTACCCCGTGTTGAATTCGCCCGATTACATTAACGCCTTCATCACGGGCGACGTGGCGTACAGGTGCCACTACAAGAGTCTGGTCGTAAGGGTGGATGCAAACGGGGATGTTATTGATTGCACAGCGCCGGGAAGGGTTATGGCGAACGTGAAGCAAGAGTCCCTCAAGCACATACTAAGCGCACCGGAATACCGCACCTTCGTTGATAAGACCTCCGGGTGCTGCGTATGTATGGACGCGGGGACGATAGAGGCGTCGTATCTCTGGGAGCTCAGGCCGCAGGCCATATTCAACGCGCTGAGGCACGGCAAAAACCTCTGGGCCAATTGACAACACCGCTGCGAATCTGTTAGGATTTTTGACGGTATCGTTTCTTCTGAAAAAATACTGTTGTGGCAAGGGCGACCCGGCGGGTCGCCCCTACTTTTTTCAATGCAGGATGGCCCAGTGGGTCGTCCCTGCTTTTTTTTGACAAGGTTACGTTTCGGAAACGGATGATTATAAAAAACACCTGTCCTAGGGACTGTTACGACACCTGCTCCATCCTGACCACGGTCGAGGACGGCAAGGTGGTGAAACTGGAGGGCAATCCAGCCCATCCCGTCACACAGGGTTCTATCTGCTGGAAGATAAAGAATGCCACCAAGTTCGTGTACTCGCCGGACAGGCTGCTCTATCCGATGAAGCGCGTGGGCCCCAAAGGGGAGGCCAAATTCGAGCGGATAAGCTGGGACGAGGCCTTTTCTGAGATAGCCGCGAGGTTCGGAGGCATAATAC
>JAUVQR010000006.1 GCA_030598065.1 Planctomycetota bacterium
GGTTCCACGCCCAGCCGATAGCGTGTCCCGACTGCGGTCCGCACGTTGAGTTGTGGGATTGCGACGGAAAAAGGTTGGCGGACAGAGGAGACGCTATGGCGATGGCGGCCGAACTGATACTGCGAGGCAGGATTCTTGCCGTCAAGGGGCTTGGCGGATTTCTGCTGGTAGCGGACGCCACAGACGAAAAGACGGTTGCCGAACTGAGAAAAAGAAAAAGACGGGAAGAAAAGCCGCTTGCTGTTTTGTTCCCCTCGCTCGATGTGACCAGGAGATACTGCGAGGTCTCGCCCATGGAGGAGAGGCTGCTCACCTCTCCGGAGTCTCCCATAGTCCTGTTAAAGAAGCGCTGCGATAAAGGGAAAGGGCTGGCTGAGGCGGTAGCCCCCGGCAATCCGTACCTGGGCGCCATGTTACCCTACTCTCCGCTACATCTGATTCTTTCCGGAAAGACGGGAATTCCCCTGGTTGCCACCAGCGGCAACCTGACCGATGAGCCGATATGCATCGATAACTCTGAGGCCGTCCAGCGGCTCAGCGGCATCGCGGATTTCTTCCTGGTTCACACCAGGCCGATAGCCCGGTACGTTGACGACTCGGTGGCCCGGGTGATTCTGGGCAGGGAGATGATTATGAGGCGCGCCAGGGGTTACGCGCCGCTGCCGATAAGACATTCCACAAAGAAAATGCCGCGCGTGATGGGCGTGGGCGGCCACCTGAAGAACAACATCGCCCTTTCATTGGGAAGGGACGTATTCGTCAGCCAGCACATTGGAGACCTGGAGACACTTGAGGCCAGAGACGCCTTTTTGCAGGCAATCGCTGACCTGACCCGGTTGTTTGACTATCGGGCTGAGGTGGTGGCGTGTGACATGCACCCTGATTATTTTTCGACCGTGTGGGCCCGCAAGAACGGCGCCCCGGTCATTCCGGTGCAGCACCACCATGCCCACATAGCCTCGTGCATGATGGAGAACGAGCTGGACGGACGGGTGTTGGGCGTGGCGTGGGACGGCACGGGTTACGGCACCGACGGCACCGTGTGGGGCGGTGAGTTCCTGCTGGCCGGTTACACCTCATTCGATAGGGTCGCCCACCTGAAGACGTTCAGGCTGCCGGGGTCCGAGCGGTCGGTGAAGGAGCCCCGGAGGAGCGCCCTGTCCGTGCTTTATGAGACATTCGAGGGCTTCGGCGGCGGGTTCGGGGATCTTTTGGAGAAAATCCCGACGCTGGCGTCGTTCGAGGATAAAGAGGCTGAACTGCTGCTGGAGATGATAAAGAAGGGAATTAACTCACCGGTCACCTCCAGCGCGGGCAGGCTGTTTGACGCCGTATCGTCCATTCTGGGCATAAGGCAAAGGGCCGGTTTTGAGGGGCAGGGCGCCATGGAGCTTGAGTTCAGGGCGTGCCACGATTTTCTGCCGGCGCCGCGCGCCACCGCCGGCGAATCATATGATTTTGCGGTGGACGACGGGAATACAAATGGGCCGATGGTGCTCGATTGGAGACCGGTTATTTCCGCCATAATAGATGACCTGAACGGCGGTCAGGACACCGGCGTCATATCGTCAAGGTTCCACAACACCCTCTCCAGTATGATAGTTGCGGTGGCCGGAAGGGTTCAGGTGGAGAAGGTGGTGTTGTCGGGAGGCTGTTTTCAAAACAAGTATCTGTTGGAGAGAACCGTGATGGAGCTTGAGAAGGAAGGTTTTGGGGTCTATACCCACCAGCGGGTGCCTACTAATGACGGCGGTATCTCCCTGGGCCAGGTGGCCGTGGCCGGACATATATGGAGGGATAGATGAGATGTGTTTAGGTGTGCCGGGAAAAGTCATAAAGATAGAAGACAACGCGCTGGGGATGAGCATGGGCGTGGTTGATTTCGGCGGCGCGAAGAGAGAGACCTGCTTGGCCTATCTTGACGACGTGGAGGTGGGCGACTGGGTGCTGGTTCATATAGGTTTTGCGATAAGCAAGATAGACGAGGCAAGGGCGCAGGACGCCTTCGACACGCTGAAAGAGATTGGGCTGTGAGATACGTTGACGAGTACAGGGATTCCGAGCCGGTACAGAAATACGTGAAGGCGATTGCCGACACGGTAAAGAGTGAATGGTCCATCATGGAGGTCTGCGGCGGCCAGACCCACAACATAATAAAGTTCGGTATAGACACGCTGCTGCCTGGCAAGATAACGCTGTTACACGGTCCGGGTTGCCCGGTCTGCGTGACGCCGGTAGAGGCGCTTGACAGGGCCGTGCATATAGCGTCGCTACCGGACGTAATATTTTGTTCGTTTGGGGACATGCTTCGCGTGCCGGGTTCCAGGAAAAACCTCATCACAAGCCGCGCGGAGGGAGCGGACGTAAGGATACTTTATTCCCCCCTCGACGCCATAAAGATAGCCCAGGAATCGCCGGAGAAGAAGGTGGTCTTCTTTTCGGTGGGCTTTGAGACGACGGCCCCTGCCGTTGCCATGGCCATACTGCAGGCCGAGAAGCAGGACGTGACGAATTTCTCTGCGCTGGTGGCGCACGTGCTGGTGCCGCCCGCGCTGGAGGCATTACTGTCTACCCCAAATATCGTGCTCAACGGCTTTCTGGCACCGGGCCACGTCAGCACGGTGATAGGGCAGGCCGGCTATGAAAGGATTACGGAGGAGTATAACGTGCCCATAGTGATAACTGGTTTTGAACCCCTGGACATCCTCTTCGGTGTCTATAAGCTGGTGAAACAACTGGAAGAGGGCCGGTGTGAGGTTGAGAACGCCTACGGCAGGTCCGCAAGGGCGGACGGGAACGTGCTGGCCCAAAAGGCGGTTGACGAGGTCTTTGAGGTGGCGGACAAGAAATGGAGGGGCATCGGGGTGATTCCGAAGAGCGGTCTGGCGTTACGACAGTCTTACCGGAGGTTTGACGCCGAGAAGATTTTCAACATAGAAGGCCTCAGAGTCGAGGAACCTACCGAGTGCATAGCGGGTTACGTGCTTCAGGGACTCAGGAAGCCGAACGAATGCCCGGCTTTTGGCGTTAAATGCACGCCACAGTCCCCCCTCGGCGCGCCGATGGTCTCAACCGAGGGCGCGTGTGCCGCATATTTCAACTACAGGAGGGTGTAGCGTTGAGTGGTCCTGAGCCTTCATGTCCCGCCCCGTTCTCCGATGGAGATAAAGTAACCCTTGCGCACGGCAGCGGCGGCATCCCGTCAGCCGAACTGGTAAGCAAGCTGTTTGTCCCCGCGCTCGGTAACGACTATCTGCGACTGCTTCATGATGGGGCCGTCTTTGAGCTGGACGGGGCGAAGCTGGCGTTTACGACGGATTCATTTGTGGTAAAGCCGATATTCTTTCCCGGCGGTGACATCGGCAGCCTGTCGGTGCACGGCACGGTGAACGACCTGGCGATGTGCGGGGCCCGGCCGGTGATGCTCAGCCTCTCGTTTATTATAGAAGAGGGTTTTTCTATGGCTGAACTGTCTACCATAGTCGAGTCCGTATCGAGAGCCTGTAAGGACGCGGGGGCGATGGTTGTAACGGGCGACACAAAAGTGGTGGAGAAGGGCGGAGCGGACGGCATCTACATAAACACCGCCGGGGTCGGAGTGGTTGAGTACAATGGCATCTCGCCCGGGGCCGTCAGGGCGGGGGACGGTATAATCCTTAGCGGCGCCATAGGTCTTCACGGGATGGCCGTCATGGTCACCAGGGAGGGGCTCAATCTTGAGACCGGCATTGAGAGCGACTCCGCCCCCCTGTGGGGCCCCGTGGAGAAAGTCCTGAAGTCCGGCGCCGACGTCCACTGTCTCAGGGACGCGACCCGTGGCGGCCTGTCATCCGTCCTGAACGAGATAGCCGGCGCCGCCGGCGCGGGCATAGAGATATGGGAGGACAGCATACCCGTCCCGGAACCTGTCAGGGGGGCCTGCGAGATACTGGGGCTTGATCCACTATATATAGCAAATGAGGGACGGTTCCTGGCGTTTATAGACCCCGGCGATGACGGTGTGGAGAAAGCCCTTGACGCCCTGGGCTCACACCCGCTGGGCCGGGAGGCCGTCGAGATAGGGCGGGTGACGGAGGACCACAAAGGCACTGTCGTGCTGAAGACGTCCATCGGCGGCAGGCGGGTGGTGCCGATGGCCTCTGGCGAGCTGCTGCCCAGGATTTGCTAAAGATGTGCTGAAGATTTGCTGAGCACAGGATAAGATGGGTCTAAAACCAGCCGTCATACCTCCGTGTCGCTTCCTTCATAACGCCTGAGGCAAATGCCGACCCCCATTTAAATTGACTTTTGCGAGGCGAAGGCTAAAATTGGCCTGAGTATCTTTCGCCAGGTCGCTAAGTCAAGGAGAGACAAAAAATTGAAGGTGGGGATAGCCGGCGCCACGGCATATACAAGTCTTGAACTTATCAAGCTATTGCTGCACCACCCGGAGGTTGAGATAGTTTACCTGGGTACAAGGAGGGAGGGGAATCCGCCCATATCGCAAATCTTTCCGTCCCTTGCGCGACAGATTGACCAGCCGATGGCCGGCCTTGAGCCGGATGACATCCCGAAAGGGGTCAAGCTGATATTTGTCACGCTTCCGCCTACCGTGGCGATGCAGTACGTGCCTAAATATCTCAAGGCCGGGTACAGGGTGATAGATTTCAGCGCCGACTATCGCATAAAAGACGCGGACGTATATGAGAAGTGGTACAAGACACCCCACACCGACCCGGACGGGCTGAAAAGGGCGGTCTACGGCCTGCCCGAACTCTTCAGGAAGGAGATAAGGAGGACGAAGCTGGTCGCAAACCCCGGCTGCTACCCCGTCTCCGTCATTCTGGCGCTGGCGCCGCTCCTTGCCAGGGAGTTGATAGAGCACAGGGACATAATCGCCGACTCAAAGTCCGGCGTCTCAGGGCGGGGCAGGGACGTTTCGGAGCAGTCCATGTACTGCGAGCGCAATGAGAACGTTGAGGCCTACGGCGTGGGCGGCCACCGCCACCTACCTGAGATGGAAGAGGTCCTGGAACGCGCCACCGGTACAAGGACACGTATAACCTTCACCCCGCACCTGGTGCCGATGGACCGCGGGCTGCTCTCGACCACGTACGCGCGGCTGAAGGCGCTGAACACCAGCGAGGCCGTGACCGACAAGCTGCGAAATTTCTATAAGGACGAGATATTCGTGCGCGTAAAAGAGCCCGGACAGCCGCCCTCGACAAAGGACGTGGTAGGGACCAACTTTTGCGACATCTCCGCCCATGTGGTGGAGAACAGGGTGGTGGTAATCTCCGCCATAGATAATCTATTAAAGGGCGCCTCCGGCGTCGCCGTCCAGAACATGAACGTCATGTTCGGGTTCCCGGAACGGCTTGTTTAGTTAGCTTTCGATAGAAAGTCGCTGAATTAATAGTGCCACTACCTGAGTTCATAACGGCAATACTTCCTAAAATAAGCTACGATATCTTAAAGAAAATAATAACCTCTTTGTTTTCAAGAGGCATTGTTCTTGATTTTGTAGAACCGTGCCCAGTAGAGATATTTGCTGCGGCTTTAAGCTATGATATGCCATCTAAAATAGGCATACCTCTGAGATTTATTGTTTTGAACAATGGCAAAGAACATAATTATCTTCAAGAAATAACTGTAAAATTACATGGTTTAGAGAACGTTGGGTGGGATGGTCGGTTTGGCGAACTCAGTGAGAGTAACACTTCTAAAAGTATAGAGTTGCCGAGACCCTTTTATCCTGGAGAACGACTGGATGTTCGCCTAAAAGGACAGATATTTGTTAAGCATAGTGATGCTCATAAATTTGCTGAGGAATTTTGTGGGCTGAGGGACAAGCATGTGGGAATTAAACTTGTGTATACTGTCAGGGAAGGGCATAAGACAAAAACCAGAGAATTAGAAAAAGGCAACATAGATTTTTACAGAAGATTTCACCCTCACTACATATTAAGTCTGTGTGGCAGTTGTGGTAACGAAAAAATAGCCGGTCTTCTAAAAAAAGTATTGCTGGATAAAAAAATATAGCTTAGTTACTTTTCTTCGTAGAGCCAAAGATTAGGGATAAATGTTTTTAGGCTTTGCGGCAGCTTTTGTATTGTATCTTAACGATAAGCCTCACGCCTGTGAGCGACCCTAAAGACCAGCACGGTGTTGCTGTCTTTAACAATCTCATAAAGGATACGGTGGTCTCCTACCCTTAGCCTGTATTGTGCTTCCGCTCCGACTAGCTTTTTTGATCCCCATGGTCTAGGCGATTCATCTAGACTGCGCAATGCCTTTAATATTCTATCCCGTGCCTTAAATTCTAGCCGATCTAGATCCCTTACGGCAGCCGGCCTTAGGAGTACTTTATACCTGTCCGTCACGCCTTTTTCTCTAGATACTCTTTTAGAGGCACGTCCTCCCCTGGCTCCTTTCTTGCCTGTTCTATGAGCGCCAGATCAATGAGGCCTTCCTTGAATTCAGGGTCTTTTAGCATCTTTGCCAGCAGGGCGTCTTTCTGCTTGCGATTGAGGCTTTTAAAAGCCGTATAAAAGACATCTGCGGTGGCTTCTTTAATAGTCACTTTTTTGCCCTTTCGTAAGCTACTTAGGGAGTCTCAGCTAATTGTCCACAATATACAGGTATACGGGAGTATGTCAATATAACACGGGACTGTTCTTGTATACCTACGAGTAACGCATCAAAGTCCTTGACACGCTACGGGCAATTCTGTAGCATATCTGCCAAAGTTGGCAAGGCTTAGGATGACCCGCGTAGAAATATCCAGAAGTCCCGTATCGGTCCCTTAGATCCCTGGAAATTACCCAACACTTCCCAGACTCAAGGCATTAACATGGCAGAAGAGAAGGTACACGTAAGGTTTTCACCCAGCCCGACAGGGTCCCTGCACATCGGCGGGGCCAGGACGGCGCTGTATAACTGGCTGTTCGCCCGGCACGAGGGCGGCACGTTGAGCCTGCGCATAGAGGACACCGACCAGACGCGGTCCGAAGACCGGTTTGTGGACGACATCAAGGAGAGCCTTGAGTGGCTGGGGATAGACTGGGACTCCGGCCCCATCTTCCAGAGTCGCCGTCTGATGATATACGACAGGCTTGCCGACATGCTGATTGAAGGCGGCAAGGCGTACTGGAGCGACGAGGAGAAGGGCCGTGCGGTACGCTTCAAGATGCCGGACAGTGAGATGGAGTTCAATGATATCATACGCGGCCCGATAAAGTTCGACGGCTCATTGATAGAGGATTTTGTCATACGCAAGGCGGACGGATACCCCACCTACAACTTCGCCTGCACGGTGGACGACATAGAGACGGGTATTACGCACGTCATCCGGGGCGACGACCACATAACCAACACGCCCAAGCAGATTGCCATCTGTGAGGCGCTTGGTGTGATAAGGCCTCGCTTCGCCCACCTGCCGATGATACTTGGGGAGGACGGCGGGCGTCTCAGCAAGCGTTACGGCGCGACGTCTGTCAAGGAGTACAGGGAGCTTGGCTATCTGCCCGAGGCGCTGACCAACTTCATCGCCCTGCTCGGCTGGGCGCCGGGCGACGACCGGGAGATGGTCTCCAGGGAGGAGATGATAAAGTGCTTCGAGCTGGAGCGTGTGGGCAAGACCAGCGCCCGGTTCAACAACACGAAGCTGGACTGGATGAACAGTCTTTACATAAGACAACTGCCGACCGACGACCTGCTCAGGAGGTTGATGCCCTTTCTGAGAAAGGCCGGCGTAGAGCCGGAGAAGCTGCCGGAGGGATGGCTGCAGAAGGTGGTCGAGCTACATATAGAACGTTTCAAGACACTGGCCGATTTTTACGTATTGACGTCGTTCCTGTTTACAGATGAGATTGAATATGACCCCAAGGCGGTGGAGAAACACCTGAAGAAAGACGGCGTACCCGACCTGCTTCAAGAGGTACATGCCGCCCTGTCAAAGGTAGAAGGTTTTGACACGGATTCGCTGGAGAAGTGTCTTCGCGGGGTGGTGGAGGGCCGCGGCATCGGCTTCGGCAAGCTGGCGCAGCCCCTGAGGGTGGCGGTGACCGGGAAGACGGTCAGCGCCGGTCTCTTTGAGACGATGGAACTGCTGGGCAGGGAGAAGACACTCAGTAGGATATCCCACTGCCTGAACGAGTTTTGCCGCGCCGGCAGCGTCTAGGATTTCTGCCGGGTGCCGGGCTTTCTGCCGGATATACGGCGGCTCAATCGTTAACGCGGGACGCGGGTATCTTGAGATTTTAGGGTTTTTTTGATGATTGGTCGGTGTTTTGCGCATATTCGTGGTTTTTGTTCTTTTTGTTCTTGGTGAAACCGGCGCGACTGTGATTCAAGCGTAGCAAGAGGAAGAAACAATGCCGTTATTGGTAGTCGGCTCTGTAGGTATAGACACGGTAGAGACGCCGCACGGTAAGGCGCAGGATGTGCTGGGGGGTTCGGCGGTCTATTTCTCATGGGCAGCCAGCTTCTTCGTACCCGTTCGGCTGGTCAGTGTGGTAGGCAGCGATTTCCCGGAGCGGTACCGTGACGACCTGTCTACGAAAGACATAGATATGACGGGGCTTGAGGTAAGGGACGGTAAGACCTTCCGCTGGTCGGGCCAGTACAAGGACACGATGCACGTCGCTGAGACGCTGTCGGTGGACCTGAACGTGTTCGGCCAGTTTGCGCCGAACGTCCCGGAGCAGTTCCGGGACAGCCGCTTTGTGTTCCTGGCGAACGGCCTTCCGACGCTGCAGATGGAAGTCCTGGACCAGATGAACGGACCCGCCTTTGTCGCGGCGGACACGATGAACCACTGGATATCGGATATGAAACCGGAGCTGTTGAAGGTACTGAAACGGGTGGACGGGTTTATACTGAACGACGCGGAGGCCAGACAGCTTACCGAGGAACACAACCTGATAAAGGCCGCCCGCGCGTTGCAGGAGATGGGGCCGAGTTATGTAATAATAAAGAAGGGCGAGCACGGCTCGCTACTGGTCTCGGAGGAAGGTTTCTGCCTCGTGCCCGGCTATCCCACCGAACACGTGAAGGACCCCACCGGGGCGGGCGACACATTTGCGGGTGGGACTATGGGATACCTGGCGAAGACCGGCACCGTAAACGTGGAGAATATGCGTCAGGCCATAATATACGGGACCGTGCTGGCCTCTTTTAACGTGGAGGGGTTCAGCATCGAGCGACTTAAACAGATAGACATGGCCGACCTGGAGTCACGGCGAAGCCATTTTGCTTCGATGGTCAAGTTTTAGCGGCATCTGTACCCGGTTATATTCCCGCGTACGTTTACCGTGGAAAGGGGGTTGATAAGTGGAAGCATTTGGTCGTCATCTAATCCTTGAGATGTGGGATTGCGACAGAAGTATCGTCAACGACCCGGGAAAGGTAGAAGAGATAGTGCGGAAGGCGGCGACAGAGGCCAAAGCTACGGTTATGGGCATCGTGTCCCACAAGTTTGATCCTTCGGGTGTCACGTGCCTGGCAATCCTGGCGGAGTCGCACCTTTCCGTGCACACCTGGCCCAAGGAAGGTTACGTGGCCGCCGATATCTTTACCTGCGGGCGGACCGCGGCCCCCGAGCCGGCAGCCGAATATCTGATAGGGGCCTTCAAGCCGAAGGATTCCAAGACCCTGGTGCTGACAAGGGGCGATTCTTCGGTGAGCGAACTGGCCCAGCACCAGACCGTGTAACTAAAGATACCATGCCAGAATTCCCATCAAAAAAGGACCTGCCCAACAAGTGGCTCTACGACTACTTTAACCCCTTTGAGGTTCACAAGCACGCCATCAAAGGGACCCTGTACCACGGAGACACCGGGATGCAGGAGATAGTGATTGCAGAGAGCTCGAACCTTGGCAGGTGTCTCATCCTGGACAACGAGTTCCAGTCCGCCGAGCGTGATGAGTTTATATACCATGAATCGTTGGTGCATCCTGCGCTTATACTTCACCCCGGCGCCCAAAAGGTGGCCGTTATAGGCGGCGGCGAGGGGGCCGCGCTGAGAGAGGTCTTGCGCCACAAGTCGGTGCGCAAGGCGGTTATGATAGACATAGACAAGAAGGTCGTTGACTGCGCGCGCGAGTTCCTACCCACCTTCCACAACGGCGCCTTTGATGACCCACGAACGGAACTGCATTTCGAAGACGGCAGAAAATATATTGAGACATCCGAGGATAAATTTGACGTAATAATCATAGACCTTACCTGCCCGCTGGAGGGCGGACCGTCGTATATGCTGTTTACTCAGGAATTCTACGCTATCGTCAGGGGCAAGCTGACGCACAACGGCATCCTGGCCGTACAGGCGGACAGCACCTCACCCGTGGCTGATTACACGTACACCGCCATAGCCCGGACGATTGGGCAGGTCTTTCCGTGGGTCTTTCCATACGCCGCCTATATCCCTTCCTACGCCATGCTCTGGGGGTTTTGCCTGGGGACAAACGGCACGGACCCCACCGCGCTGACAAGAGAAGAGGTTGACCGAACGGTCTCCGAGCGGATAACGGGCGAACTTGGGTTCTACGACGGGGTGACCCATCAGGCCATATTTAGCCTGCCGAAATACCTGCGAAAGGCCCTTAAAGAACAGACCGCCGTCAACCGGGACAGCAAACCGATAAAAGAAAAATACCCCGGCTTCAGGGCAGAGTAATTCCTTCGGGACCTGCGCTAGACCGTTCAATTGTCATGCTTGCGCCTCAGGGCCGTGACAGGGGTTAAGACGCATACCGCAAGATTTAACCCTGTGAGGACCGGATATCTTTGAAACGACACCCGAAGCTGATTATCTTTGACCTGGACGGCGTTATCTTCAGGGGGCAGTACCTGCTCAGGCTGTCTCGCCGTGTAGGTCTCTTCGGCCATCTCCGCAACTTGTGCAGGTGTCTGCTGTATGAGATGGGCGTACTCCCGATAGACGTGCTGCTCAGAGAGGTTTACACGAGTTTCGAAGGGATGCGGCTGGCCGAGCTGCGTAAGGCGTATGATGAAATGACTCTTGCCGGGGGAGCGGACCAGGCCGTCAGGGAACTGAAGGCCCGTGGCGGCGAGGTGGCTATTATGAGTAGCGGCGTGCCTGACTTTATTGTAAGGGACGTGGCTGACAGGCTTGGCGCAGACATGGGCTACGGTATTGAGGTGGGAGTCGCCGGCGAAGCCCTTTCCGGCGAGATAGGCGGGAGGCTCACCGTTGCCGACGGCAAGCGCATCGTCATAGAAAAGCTCATGAGGGATGGGGGTATTGGGTGGGAAGACGTGATGGTGGTCGCCGATGACATAAATAACCTTGGAGTTATGATGAAGGCGGGTATAAGTGTCGGAGTTAACGCCTGCCGCCCGGTGAGGGAGATTGCGACCTATCTGGTAGACGGAGCGGATTTGACCGGGATATGCGGTCTCCTTGACGTGGGTGATAAGCCGGTGGACGTGTGGGAGAGCTGGCTCCAGGACGCGAGGCGCAAACTGGTGCACGTCTTTGCGGCGGGGGTGCCGTATGTTGCCGCGCTGGCGTTTGTGCCTGTCATAGCCGCCCTGTGCGTGATGATTGTAGTATATTCTGTCTCGGAATGGGTGAGACTCAACGGATATAAGGTCCCCCTTGTGAGTGATGTAACCGCTTTATGCATACGTCGTCAAGAGAGGCGTCGCTTTGTCCTGGCGCCGGTCACGCTTGCGCTGGGCGTAACGGCCTCACTTGTTCTCTTTCCTTACGAGGTGGCCACGGCAACGATACTGATAGTGGCGTTTTCTGACAGCGCGGCGGCCCTGGTAGGCAGGGCATGGGGCACGATGCGCATACCGTACAACACCTCCAAAAGCGTCCAGGGTTCTGTGGCGGCCTTCGTTGTGGCGTACGCGTGTGCGGCGTTCTACTTTCCGGTCCATGTGGCTGCGGTTGCGGCGATTGTGTCCACGTTGATTGAGTCTCTGCCGATAGTAGACGACAACGTTACTGTACCGATAGGCACCGGACTTATACTGACGGGGATGGCCGGATAGCCGGAGAAAAAATGCGCATACTCGGGATAGATTACGGAAGGAAGAGGATTGGTCTTGCGGTAAGCGACCCCCTGTATATTACTGCCCAGGCCCTGCCTACCCTCCATCGTGGTGACGCTGAGAATGATATGGCGGCGTTGGAAGTGCTTATCCGGGAGCGGGAGGTTGATGAGGTAGTGGTGGGTCTTCCAAAGAACATGGACGGCAGTCTTGGGGCGAGTGCGCGAGAGGCGCTGGCGTTCGCTGATGAACTTAGGGCGCGTTTCCAACTGGCGGTTCACATGGTGGACGAGCGTCTGAGCACGTCAAGGGCGCACAAGGCGATGAAGTCGGCAGGTCTTACCAGAAAGAAAAGGACGGAGAGTGCGGACAAGGTGGCTGCGCAGCTTATCTTGCAGAGTTACCTAGATCAAAGAGGACAGAGAGGACAGAGGGGATAGAGAGGACAGAGAGGGCGGCAGGGGCCGTGAACCTCTCCGGTGACGTCCGTGTTCGGAACAGCCTTGGCGGGCAAGAGGTGGCGGTGGCGGAGGGAGTTGTGATGCCGCGTCACTTCATCCGGGCGTTCTTTTGCAGGTCCCGGTAGATTTCTGACTCCCTCTCGGCCATATTATATAGCTCGGCCTCCTCCAGCGCTTCGGCGAGTTTCTTATGGGCATCGGCATATGTCGGGTCCAGGCTGATAACCTGCTGGTATTCTGAGAGGGCCTCTTGCGTCATGCCCTTCTCCTCGTACACCCTGGCAAGGGACATGTGGGCGTTTATCAGCCCCAGGTTTATCTCTACCGCCTTCTTGAAGTCAAGTATCGCCTCGTCCAGTTGCCCGTCTTGTTCGTGCCTGAGTCCGAGGTTCATGTAAGTCTCCGCGAGGCTGATGGTGGCGACGGCGTCACTTGGCCTGAGTTCCAGTACCTCCTCAAACGCGCGGATGGCCCCCCGGGTGTTGCCCTTTGAGTCATATGCCAGCCCCAGATACAGGTAAGCCTCGGTGTATTCCGGGTTGACCTTGATGGCCTTTTTGAAACAAATGACGGCACTGTCAAGGTCGCCGTCTTCACCGTAAGCCAACCCCATCATGTAGTATGGCTCCGCGATACCGGGGTATTTTTCTATGACCTTCATGTATTCCGCGATGGCCTCTTTAAGCATGCCCTTTCTTGAATAGGCAAGGCCCAGCGAGGCGTGGGCGTTGGCCGAATTCGGATTGAGCGACAGGGCCTCCTTGTACTGGGCGATTGCCTGGTCGGTCATGCCCCTCTTTTCGTATGCATGGCCCAGGCGGATGTGCGCGGTGACGTTTCTTGGGTCTACTTCCAGGGCTTTCTTGAATTCCTGTATGGCCTTACCGGTGTCTCCCATCTCGAGATAAGTCGTCCCACGGGTCATGTAGCTTCTGGTCTCAAGCGTACACCCTGTCAACATACAGAGACATAAGGCGGATATTATAGTTATACGGTACGGTATCAGTGTCAGTTTCGTCATGGTTCCAGCGTTCGTTCGCTACGGAAATTATATGATATTCGTCCTGAACCGGAAATCTGTCTCCAAGTGCCGCCGCTTGTTATGTCAGATTCTCCCCCCCCCGCGCTTCCCGCCTTGCAGGGCCTATCCCCCCGCCAGCGTGAAGCCGTGTTGTTCTATATTACGGCCGTTCAGGCCCGCCTCTTTCATCAAGTCCCTGTGAAAAGAAAAATCCCCGAATTCCCTCAGTGAGTGGCTGTCTGTGGAGAGCACGAGACCGGCGCCCTTATCGAAACACCTGCGCAGGAACTCAGGCCCGGGGTCCAACGAGTGGGAGTTTATTTCCAGGGAGATTCCCCTGGAGACGGCCTTGTCGATAATGGCGTCGGAGCAGCTTTCCGGCATGGTGACACCGGCCTTCCGGAGGCTCCTTGTGGGATGTGCCAGGATGTCAATGTCCTGGTCCAGGGCCCTCAGCGTGAGTGACAGGAACTCTTCCCGCGCGGCATCCGCGTCCTTGACGATCCCTTTTCTTATAGAGGGAACGCTGTGCACGGAGCCTATGACGACCTCGAACTGGTCCCTGTAGTCCCAGTCGAATATGAAGTCGCCGCTCTGCGGCATCTGTTCCAGCTCGATCCCCACGTGTACGCCCATGTCCCTGTACCGGCTGACGTGCGATATATATTCGTCCATTTGCCCGGAGCGCTTCTTGACGGCCCTGTAGTACTCGTCAGGCGACAGCATCCACTTGAGCCTTTGCCTGTCCTCTCCGTCGAAGTATATGTCGTTGCTGTGGTCCGTGATGGCGAAACGCTCGACGCCGGTCTGGCGAGCGCGCTCCAGATAGTCTTCTATGTCGATGGGGTCGGCGCAGGCCGACCGCAGCGTATGCACGTGGCAGTCCACGGTAAACATAGGGCCGACACGACCTCCTGTAGTCTAAAGCGGGGGTTGACCCGCGGTAGTTGAGAAAAACATCACAACGCCTGAAACTATCATTCTATAAGCGATTCGGTCTTTGGCAAAGACAAATTTTGTGGGGTGTGGTGAATGCTTTTGGGGTGCAGTGAGGTGTGGTTGTAGGGGCACGTTGTCCGCCTTAGGCGGATTAATGTCGAGCGTCAAGCGTTTGAACGCTTTCTACTAGCTGTCATTCTGAGAGAGCGAAATAAATCTATTGTAGGGGCACGGCATGCCGTGCCCCTACCTGGATTCTTCGCTAGCTCCTTCGCGGCCCCTTCGCTACGCTCAGGACTTCGGCTCAGAATGACAGGGGGCGTTGGCGGGGTTGCTGTATGGGCAATTCACGAATTTCCCCTACAGCAGTTCTATATCCTTCCCCTCCATCGAGCGTTCGCAGTAGTGGCAGCGGAGGTGGGGCGGGTCCTTGCGCTCTACGTGGAAGTGGGTCCGGATGGGTTCGTGGTTGCTGATGCAGTTGGGGTTAAAGCATTTTACGATTCCTACCAACTCGTCCTCGAGGCTGACCCTCTTCTTGTCAACGGCCTCGTAGTCCTCTATGATGTTCAGCGTGGCGTCGGGGGCTATCAGGGCGATTTTATTGGCCTCTTCCGGAGTCAGTTTCTTGCCCTCTATCTTGATTATGCCCTTCTTGCCCAGGTCGCGGCTGGAGAGGTTCATGCCGATGAGCACCACCTGTCCCTCATGTTTGATGTCGAGTATGTCGGCCACCTTGAACGTGTTCTTGCTATCGATGTGGTCTATGACCGTGCCGTTTTTTATGGCCGAGACCTGTAGTTGTTTGACCGTCATCTAACCCCGCTCCTTTACGTCCAGCACGGCGGCCAGTATGGCCTCCCTGACCGGCACCCCGCTGTGGGCCTGTTGAAAATAGACGGCATATGGCGTGTCGTCGAGGCTCTCGTCCATCTCCTCCACCCTGGGCAGCGGGTGCAGAATCTTCAGGTCGTCCTTTACGTCTAGCTGATTCAAAGCGGCCTTGCTCAGGTGATAGGCGTCCTTCACCTTGCCATATTCAATGGGGTCTGCGAAGCGTTCCTTCTGTATCCGCGTGCAGTACAAGGCGTCGAGTTTTCCGCTTACTTCTTCAAGGGACGTGGTTTCCTTGAATTTGACGCCCCTTTTCGTCAGCCCGTCAAGCAGGTCGGAGGGCATGCGGAGCGCCGACGGTGATATAAAATACATAGAGGCGTTGAAATGGGCCAGCGCGTATGTGAGCGAGTGCACGGTGCGGCCGTATTTCAGGTCTCCGATAAACCCCACGGTAAGGCCTTCAAGCGTGCCTTTTGTCTTTTGTATGGTGTAGAGGTCGAGGAAGGTCTGGGTCGGGTGCTGGTTAGAGCCGTCTCCCGCGTTTATCACGGGTACGTCCACCGTGTCCGCCACCAGCCTTGCCGCGCCCTCAAGGAAGTGCCTTATGACGATTGCGCTCGCGTAACCCGCGACAATCTTGACCGTGTCTCTGAGGGATTCGCCCTTAACGACTGAGGTTGCGCCCGGGTCCGCAAAGCTTATGACCTCACCGCCCATCAACTTCATGGCCGATTCGAAGCTCATCCGCGTGCGTGTGGAGGGTTCAAAAAACAATAAGGCCAGGACCCTGCCTTTGAGTAGGTCAGGGTGTGTCTTTTCCTCCATCTCTTTGGAGAGGCTCAAGAGATAGAGAATCTCCTCACGGGTGAAGTCCCTGAAGGAGATGACGTCTCTGCCCTTTAGGTCCATCATACGTGAGACATACTATCAGGGACGGTCTGCTTGCACAAGGGGAAAAACCGCCGGCTCATCCGGCGGGAGAGAGGGAGTAGCGGACTATCGCGGGCATAAGCTGTGGCCCGTTAATCTCCCCCAAAGCGCCCTTGCCGCACGCTCGTTCGGAAAAGCTCATTATGCGGTCCGGTTTAACCGGTCCCCCGCATATGACCAGTGGAACGGGATCGTCAGAGTGTGACCTTAGCCGGCAGGGAGTCGAATGGTCTGACGTAACGGCCACCACGGTATCTTGAAGGTCGATGCCGTTCAGAACGGGGCCGAGGTAGAACCTGTCTATGGCCTCAATCGACTTTTTCTTACCGATACCGTCTCCGTCGTGACCGTATATGTCGGGTCCCTTTATGTGCACGTAAATGGCGTCATATTTACGAAGCGCCTCAAGGCTTTTTTTCACCCGCAGGGCATAGTCCTTTTTCGGGTCGGTTGTGGGAGGCGGTATTTTTACGACATCCATGCCGGTCAGCAGGGCTATCCCGCTCTCTACGGGCATGTCCGCAAGGCAGGCGAATTTCTTGCCGAATTTCCTCTCGATGTTTGGGAACCTGGGCAGCCGGTCTCCAGCGTCTCTCAGCAGGATAAGGTTGGCCGGCTTGCACCTGCGGCTCCTGCGTGCCTTGTTTACGGGAGAATCTTTCAGTATCTCGCTGCTCTTTACGGTAAACTCGTTTACCAGCAGCGCGGCAAGCGAGGCGGCCTTCATGTCGTTACATCTGTTCAGGGGCCTTGCGAGCTGCACCTGGTTCGGGTAAGAGCCTTCCTCCAGCGCCACTCCCAGTATACCCTCCCTGCCGTAGGCGGGGTCGGTGTTGGTTATCTCGCCTGAGAGTTTATGGGGGGTTGACCGTATTACCAGTACGGCCCGGTGGCCTATGGTGTTTTTGAACCGGAAGGTGGCCGGCACGGAGTCTAGCTTCAGCCTGGAGTTTATCTCCTTACAGAGGGCGCTTGCCTCTTCCGTGGAGAGGTTTCTGCCCACGCGGCGGTCCAGTATCTCTCTGCCGGTGCCTTTCGTGGCGAAGTTGGCCCTGAGGGCGAGTTGTCCCGGCTTTATGTCGAGTCCGGCGGCGAATGATTCCAGAGGCCCTCTGCCGGTATAGTAGAGGACGGGGTTGTATCCCAGGATGCTTATAACGGCCACGTCGGATTCCGGGGCGATTCCCTTTCTAACTGTGTGCATCAGGCCGGTCTTTCCCCTCTCGGCAAGCAGGTCAAGGTTGGGCGTGTCGGCGGCCTCAAGGGGCGTCTTGCCGCCCAGCTCCCTTAGCGCATAACGGCCGTCCGGCAGCCCGTCCAGCACTATATACAGTATCTTTTTCTTATTCTTTTTTGCCATGAGTCGCTTTGCGAGTTTTTTTGCTAAACCTTAGGTGTCTTCTCTTGGATTCAATTCATTTTTCCCCCTCCCCGTTAAGGGAGGAGAGGGGGGGGTATGCTGTCCGCGCTATAGGCGTACCAGATGGGTTACCTCCCGTATTTCTCGATGGCCTCTTTGTAAATGTCATTCCCCTCCGGGTCGTAGGCCACGATACATGAGAAGTCTTCTACCTCCATGCGGTGTATGGCCTCGGTGCCAAGGTCTTCAAAGGCGATTATTTTACATGTCTTTATGCTTTTTGCTATCAGGGCACCCGCCCCGCCGATATTTGAAAAATGGACGGCTTTGTATTTCTTAATCAGGTCCAGGACCTCCTGAGACCTGTTGCCCTTGCCGATGGTGCCCTTGAGGCCCAGCTTGTACAGCGTCTCCATGTAGGAGTCCATCCTATAGCTTGTGGTGGGGCCGGCGGAGCCCACCACCTGACCCGGTTTGGCGGGGGTGGGGCCCACGTAGTATATTATCTGCCTCTCTATGTCGAAGGGCAGGGGCTCGTTCCGCTTGATGAGTTCCATCATGCGTTTGTGCGCCGCGTCTCTGGCGGTGTAGATGGTCCCGTTGATGACCACCCTCTGCCCGGCCCTGAGGCCGCGTATGGTTGCCTCGTCAAGGGGTGTCGTTATCTTTACAACGTCGTTTGTCATGTTTTTCGTCGTGCCCGGATGGTTCTTGCGACGTATAACTTAAACCATTTCTTTTCCCACTTCAAATGGCATTTGCAAGCGAGATTACGGGGTCTGTTTTATAAGCTTGTTCCAGTCCTCTGAAAACCTTCTTACGCCCGCTTCGGTGAGCTCGTGTGCGATGTTGTATTCCTGCCAGTCTTTTGTGAGGTCAATCTCTTTATATGGGATGGCCTTCAGGCCTTTGGGGTCATACGAATAATTATTATCCGGCACCGGCATGCCTTTTTCCCGCCATTTTCTTAGTGTTCTTAGGTGGGCCGTAACAACATCGGCCCCGAGTGCTATAGAATATAGCACCTGGTCAACGCTTCTCACGCTCGCCGTAAGGACACCTACATGTCCGTCTCCTTTTTTATACATAGCGATGATATTTTTGATAAGGTCCATTCCGTTCTCTCCATGGTCGTCGCGACGGCCCACATACGGGGAGACGAGTACCTGCCCTTTACCTGCGCCGCGCGTTGCCGCATATACCGCTGCCGCCTGTTCCTGGGTAAAGCAAATCGTCAGGTTCGCACGCATTCCTTCTTTTATCGACATTTGGGCGGCTCGGAGCCCTTCTCTGGTTGTGGGATACTTGATGTGCGCATTAGGATTCCAGGAAGACTTCTCCCTTCCTTCTCTCAACATCTCTTCGGCGGTTGTAGAGTGGTCGGCATAGACCTCGATAGAGAGATGTCCGTCCCCGGGGATAAGCGCGGATATTTTCCTGACTATCTGGCGGTAAAAGTCGGTTAGCTCTTCCTGAGTAAATTTCTCACCACGCTCAAGCCGCTCCTCTGCGCGGGGATTTCTTGAGACGAGTGTGGGGTTTGTCGTCTGCCCGTCAAGAAATCCGAGGAGGGAGATGGCCTCTTTTGTCTCCTCCGGGTCTCCGCTGTCGAGAGTTATTTTGGTTCTAAGGTCCTGTGGCCTGCTCATAGACAATAAAATTGTTATTCGCCAAGTAGTTTGGATACCTGTTTGGCGAGTTTGTCGCGGTCGATGACGACACCCTGAGAAAATAATCTCCCGTCGACTATAACGACCGGCGCATGCCAGCCGCCGTGCCGCAGTGACTCCCAGAGATACGTGAGCCACGGCTTTTTTTCAATCTCCACCGGTTTGCCCAGAAATTCCTTTTGCCTCATATCCTCCAATATTCCGGTATTAATCTCACACTCCTCGCATTCATTCTTTATTGTGATGCCGAACTTGCTCCCCGCCCAACGGTACATCGTGATATGAACTGTTTTCATACCCTTATATTGTTACGGTCTTTACCCTGTGGGAGTGACATTCTATGTTCACCGCCACGGGCAGGCTTGCGATGTGACAGGGATATGTTTCTATATGCACCGCAAGTGCGGTGGCGCGTCCGCCCCACGCCTGCGGGCCGAGGCCAAGTCGGTTAATCTTTTCCAGCAGTTTCTCTTCCAGCTCCCTTATGTGGGGCTGCGGATGGTGTTCGCCGACCGGCCTGAACAGGGCTTTCTTGGCAATATGCGTGGCCAGGTCAAACGTTCCCCCGATGCCGACTCCCACTATAAGCGGCGGGCAGGGCCTGCCGCCGCCGCTCAGCACTGTGTCTACCACCAGCTCTACCACCCCCTGTCTGCCCTGGGCCGGGGTCAACATCTTGAAGCGGCTCATGTTCTCACAGCCGGAGCCCTTGGCCATCATCGTGATTCTTATTTCATCTCCCGGTATGATCTCTGTATGGACAAAGGGCGGGGTGTTGTCCCCGGTGTTCTTTCTTCCAATAGGGTCGTCAACGATAGAGGCCCGGAGGTAACCCCCGGTATATCCCTGGCTTACCCCCCTTTTAACGGCCTCGAGGGGCGTCTCTCCCGTCAGGTGCACGTCTTGGCCGATCTCAAGGAACACTATGCTGTTGCCGGTGTCCTGGCATATGGGCGTCTGCTCCTCCCTGCCTATCCTCGCGTTCTCCAGTATCTGAGCCAGGATGTCCCTGCCGGTCGGAGACTCCTCTTCTTGACGGGCCTTTTCCAGGGCGGCGATGACGTCATCGCCGGGAAGGTGCGTTATCTCCATAAAACCCTTTTCCACCGCTTCCGTAATGGCTCGTGA
>JAUVQR010000338.1 GCA_030598065.1 Planctomycetota bacterium
CATAACGGTAAACGGTAATATGATGGGTAGGGTTGGACAGGTATGCCCCACGAGTGAAGATTGTCGGCATTTCCATGCATAAGTCGATTATAGCATCACTAGTCGGCCTGTCATTAGCCTCTGTTTGCCGCAAGCGGCCGGCCGCTTGCGGCAAGGAATCTTCCGGTTATTGCGTCGCGTAAGTGCCTTTAATAAAAAACTTGAAGGAAAAACTATATTATGATAATGATAGCCCCTGTAGATGTGGATTGACAAAGACGGTAAGAACCTGCGAAGGTACATTGACAAGGCAAGGCTTTATGTCTTGCTCACAACAGACCTTTGCAGGCAGCCTGTCCTTGATACCGCAAGGCTTGCCGTGCATGGCGGCGCAGACGTCCTGCAGCTGCGAGGCAAGGGCATCTCCGATGAAGAATTCTCCAGACTTGCCTTAGAGCTAAGAGAGTTGACCTGGAAGCTTAACATCATATTTATCGTAAACGACCGCCCTGATATTGCAATCAGGGCTTACGCAGACGGGTTGCACATAGGCCAGGATGACATGCCAATCGAAGAGGCCCGGCGTCTGATTGGCAAAGGCAGGCTAATCGGGCTTTCGACCCATAGTGTGAAGCAGGCCCGTCAGGCACAGTCACAGGGGGCCGATTACCTGGGAGTAGGCCCCGTCTTTGCCACGGACACAAAGGCGCGGGCGAAGCCGGTAGGTACAACGCTGATAGAACAGGTCACTAAGGAAATCGACATACCGGTCTTTGCCATCGGAGGCATTAACAGGGACAATATTGGACGGGTCCTGGACGCAGGCGCCACACGCGTGGCGGTCTGCTCGGCGGTTGTCTCTGAGGTAGACGTACAGGCGGCCGCAAAGGGCCTCAGTTATGAGTTGAATAAATGAATCTCTTTGGGCCGATTATTGAGGTACGCAATCTCTCGGTCATTGACATGACTCCTTCCGGCAGTCCTTTAGATGGTAGACAACGTTGCCCAAGCACTCTTTTATAAGGTCTGCTCGCACAATAAGCCTATGTACCCTCCTCAGCCGCGTGCTGGGCCTTGTCCGTGACATCCTTTGCGCCAGCGTATTTGGCACGGGTATGGTCTGGGACGCCTTTGCGGTGGCCTTCCGCATCCCGAACCTGTTCCGCAGGCTGTTTGGCGAGGGCGCCCTGACGGCGGCCTTTATACCGGTATTTACTGAATATATGGAAAAGCGCGGAGCGCGCGAGGCCTGGAAGCTCTTAAGCGTGGTCGCAACGGCGCTGGGCATTTTTCTCGTCCTGCTGGTAGTACTTGGTGAAGGTTTCTTCTACATACTCCCGAAGGTCACACCCCTCAGCGAAAAGTGGCAACTTGTGCTGGACCTGTCGGCAGTGATGTTACCCTACATGCCGCTTATCTGCCTGGCGGCCCTGCTATCGGCCGCCCTCAATTGCCTGCGACACTTCCTTATGCCCGCCCTATCTCCCGTCGTGTTAAACGTGTGTTGGATTGCGGGACTTCTCTTTCTGTCCCCCTTAATGGGTAACACCCAGAAAGAAATGATCTTCGGTGTGGCGGTGGCCATTATTGTCGCCGGCGTTCTACAGTACGGCATGCAGCTACTCGTACTCAGAAATAAGGGGAACATCGTAAACCCC